>NZ_CAUUWA010000006.1 GCF_963548695.1 uncultured Fretibacterium sp. | reverse complement strand
CGGCCGTTGCGCCTGTGCAGCCGGCCGTTGCGCCCGCTCAGCCGGCCGTTGCGCCCGCTCAGCCGCCCGTTGCGCCCGCTCAGCCGGCCGTTGCGCCTGTGCAGCCGGCCGTTGCGCCCGCTCAGCCGGCCGTTGCGCCTGTGCAGCCGGCCGTTGCGCCTGCTCAGCCGCCTGTCGCGGCCGCTCAACCGCCCGTTGCCCCCGCTCAGCCGGCCGTTGCGCCCGCTCAGCCGGCCGTTGCGCCCGCTCAGCCGCCTGTTGCGGCCGCGCAGCCGGCCGTTGCGCCTGTTCAGCCGATCGTTGCGCCCGTTCAGCCGGCCGCCGCGCCCGTGCCCCCTGCTCCTGCCCCAGCACCTGAGCCCGAGGGGGCCGAGCATGCCATAATACCCAGTTTTGCCTCGCTGCATGCCCATCAGCCCAAGCTGGGCGATATCCTGGTCCAGGCGGGGGTCATCGACGAGTCTCAGCTGGTTCGGGCGTTGCAGATACAGCGCGGAAGCGAAAAAAAACTTGGAGAGGTCCTGGTCTCCGAGAATTTTATCTCGGAGACGCGCCTGGCCGAGGCCCTATCCACCCAGCTGAAGCTGCCCCTGTTTACCTTGACGCGCTACCGTCCCATGCCCGAGGCCATCCGACTGGTGCCCCGCGCTGTGGCGGAGCGCCTCAGCCTGATACCGCTCTCCATCATGGAGGACGATCTGCTGCTCGTGGCGATGTCCAATCCCCTGGACCTTCTGGGCCAGGACGAGGTGCGGATGCTCACGGGCCGAAACCTGAAGGTCGGGATCGCGACCGCGTCCGACATCCAACAGAACCTGGACCGTCTCTACAACCTCCAGAACAACCTCGAGGAGGCCATCGAGGAGGTGGATACGGACCTGGGACAGGACCTCGAGCTCGACTTCGATGCCGCTTCAGATGAGGCCCCGGTCATCCAGCTGGTCAGCAACCTCCTGCAGCAGGCCGTGCGCGAGGGGGCGTCGGACATTCACGTCGAGGTCTACGAGAAGATGGCGCGCGTGCGCTTCCGCGTGGACGGCCAGCTCTACAATGCGTTCGACTATCCCGTGGCCCTGCACCCCTCCGTATCCGCCCGCCTCAAGATCATGAGCGGCATGGACATCGCGGAGAAGCGCAAGCCCCAGGACGGCCGCATCCTAATCCGAGTGGACGGCCGGCGCATCGACCTCCGCGTCAGCGTGTTGCCCACCATGAACGGGGAGAAGGTCGTTCTTCGTATCCTGGACCAGGAGAGCTCCTCCGTGGGGCTGGATCGCCTGGGGCTCGAGGCGGACGACATGGAGAAGATCGACCTGTTCTGCAGCATGCCGTGGGGTATCATGTTGGTGACGGGCCCGACGGGCAGCGGCAAATCGACGACGCTCTACTCGATGCTTCAGAAGATCAACCAGCCGGACGTCAACATCATCACGGTCGAGGACCCTGTGGAGTTCTCCGTCGCGGGGATCAACCAGGTCCACGTCAACGAGAAGGCGGGCCTGACGTTCGAGTCCGCCCTGCGCTCCATCCTGCGGCAGGACCCGGACAAGGTCATGGTGGGAGAGATCCGCGACCAGAAGACGGCGCAGATAGCCATCCGCGCGGCCCTCACCGGGCACTTCGTGCTCTCGACCCTGCACACGAACGACGCGCCGAGCGCCGCAACCCGTATGATCGACATGGGGGTTCCGCCCTTCCTTGTCTCCGCGTCGCTGTCCGGGGTCATCGCCCAGCGCCTGGTGCGGCGCCTGTGTCCTATCTGTCGTGAGGAGTACGAGCTGAACGCGAACATGTGCGAGACGCTGAACGTCCCGGTGGGGACCCATGCGTTTCGGCCCCGTGGCTGCAACGAGTGCCGCAACGGCTACAAGGGGCGCCGCGGCATCTATGAGATCATGATGGTGGACGACGATCTGCGGCGCATGATCCTGGAGGGGGTCAGCAATATCCAGCTCCGCACCGAGGCCATCAAGCGGGGGATGAAGACCCTGCGACAGTCCGGGATCAACAACGCCCTGGCGGGACACACCTCGCTGGAGGAGGTCTTTACCACCACGCTTTAGCCGCCGTGCCCGTTTTCTCCGCTGAAGATTCCGGACTGTGGGCGGAGGAGATTTTTCAAGCGGAGGAGATTTTTCAAGATGACGGATTCTGCGGATGCTGTTGGGGCGGGCCCTTAGGGATTATCGCCCGCTTCGAGCAAAATTGTTTTGTTAGGAGGCCTTTATCTTGCCTATTGGTCTGAAAGCCTTGTTGAACGAGGTTATTCTTCAAAATGCCAGCGACCTGCACATCGGCGTGGGGGTCCTTCCGGTGATCCGTATCGACGGGAGTCTGAGGTATGTCGAGGGGGCCGGGATCCCGACGGGCCTGGATGTTGAACGCGCCCTGCTGGAGGTGATGCACAAGGAGCGGCTGGATACCTTCAAGAATGAGAAGGAGCTGGACTTCAGCTTTACCTACACGGGGTCGGACGGGGTCGAGGCCCGGTTCCGCGGGAATTGTTTTTTCGAGTCTCACGGCATGGCGGCGGCCTTTCGTCTGATCCCCGTTCACATTCGGTCAGTTGAGGAGTTGAAGCTCCCTGTGGTCCTGAAGGAGGTCGTCCGCAAGCGACGGGGGCTCTTCCTGGTGACGGGCCCCACGGGGCATGGTAAGAGCACGACTTTGGCCGCGCTCATCAACGAGATCAACGCGACCCGCTTCGAACACATCATCACGATCGAGGACCCCATCGAGTACGTGCACCGCTCGAAACGGTGCCTGATTCACCAGCGGGAAATAGGGACGGATACCTCCAGCTTCGCCGAGGGGCTGCGCCGCGCCCTGCGCCAGGACCCGGATGTTATCCTGATAGGGGAGCTCCGGGACCTGGAGACCATCGCGGCGGCGATCACGGCGGCGGAGACGGGGCACCTGGTCCTGGGGACGCTGCACACCCAGGACGCGGCGCAGTCCCTCGACCGCCTGATCGATGTCTTCCCGGCTCACCAACAGATGCAGATTCGGGTGCAGCTCGCCTCCGTCCTCCTGGGCATCTGTTCGCAGCAGCTCATCCCCAAGGGGGAGTCCGGCGGGCGAGTCTGCGCGACCGAACTGCTGCTCGCCAACCCCGCGGTGCGCAACTGCATTCGGGAGGGGAAGAGCAGCCAGATCCGTACTCTGATTCAGACCGGGGCCAATATCGGGATGCATACGATGGAGCAGAAGCTCTCGGATTTGGTTAAAAGTGGGGAGCTCTCTTTGGAGACGGCGCTGACCTACGCCTATGACCCTCAGGATCTGCAGCGTATTCTGGCAAAGGGCGTCTGGGGGGCGCAATAGCTGAGGAAACGCTGTTTTAATCCATGAAGCCTCCCTGTGCCCAGCGTAATAGCGGTGTGATAGCGGCGTGGGGGGATGGGGGTAAAGTCCCCATATTAAGCAGGCCATGATGACGGGGAGGGTACGATGAACTTCAGATACAGAGGCCGCGACGCGGGCGGCAGTGTTGTCGAGGGGCAGGTGGAGGCGGAGAGCCAGGGGATGGCCCTCGATGCCCTGAAGCAGAGGGGCATCTTGGTGCTCTCCCTGAACGCCGGAGGGGGAAACAGGGCTGTTGCCAACAGCTCGATGTCGCTGTTCGACAAGCTCCAGCGCATCGGTACAGTGCCGGCAAAGACCAAGATGGTCTTCTTTCGGCAGTTCGCGACGATGGTCAAGGCCGGGCTGAGCCTGACGGCGGCGATCGACATCATCTCGGACCAGGAGAAGAGCATGATCTTCAAGGATGTGCTGCTGGACGTCAAAAGCAACATCGACCGCGGCGTCCCCATCAGCCAGGCCATGAAGCAGCACGATGTGTTCAACACCATGATGATCTCGCTGGTCCAGGCGGGCGAGGAGGGCGGCTTGTTGGATGACTCCCTAGATCGCGTGGCGGGCCTGCTGGAAAAGCAGGCGGCCCTGGTCGGCAAGATCAAGTCCGCCATGTTCTACCCATCCTTCGTCATCCTCTTCGCGGTCGCCGTGGTGGTGGTCTTCATCGCGTTCATCCTGCCGAAGTTCAAGCAGGTCTTTGAGGGAATGAAAATAGAGCTTCCCATGTTGACGCAGGCGATGTTCGATTTTGGGGACTACTGCGAGAACAACTGGAAGATGATCGTAGGCGTGACGTTCGCCGTCATAGCGGGGCTTGTCTGGCTGCTGAAGAGCCCTTTGACGAAGCCCTTCATGGACAGGCTGAAGCTGAAGCTGCCGGTGATCAAGACCCTGGTCTTCAAATCGGCCATGGCCCGATCCTCCCAGACCCTGGCCTCGTTGGTCTCGGCGGGGGTACCCATTCTGAGGGGGCTCGAGATGGCGGAGGAGGTGGCAGGCAACGACGTAATCCGCGCCGGGTTCGCTGAGCTCCAGGCCTCGGCCAAGTCCGGCCTGAACCTGGGCGACGCGGCGAAGAACGCCAAGGTCTTCCCCCCCCTGGTCTGCCAGATGATGCGCATCGGCGAGGAGACGGGCCACCTGGACGAGATGCTGGAGCGCGTGGCCTCCTGGTACGATCAGGAGCTGGACGAGCAGATCAAGGCCATGACCTCCCTGATGGAGCCGGTGATGATCGTGATCGTGGGCGGCATCGTGGCCCTGATCGCCATAGCCATCTTTGGACCTATCACGTCGGTGATGTCCCAAATGACGTGAGAAAGTGACAGAATGAGACTTAAGACCTATTGCTTATGGGTTATAAATCCTTATAATAACCATCATAAAGTTCCACAGTGCGTGGGACAAAAATCACAAGGAGGAATTACAATGAAAATGCGCAAAGGTTTCACCCTCGTCGAGCTGTTGATCGTCATCATCATCATCGGTATTCTTGCGGCGGCTATGCTGCTCTCCAGCGGTTCGGCCACGAATTCCGCGTTGGCTTCCGCGGCCCTCAGCGAGATGCGGGGATTGAAGGCGGCTGTCGTCACCACGATTGGTGAGATGGGCGGCGGCGTCGGCAAGACGGAGGCCCAGATCAAGACTGCGATTGATATTAAGGAAATGGCCAAGCGTATGGAGAAGCCGGATCTGGTGAAGGAGAAGTATAAGATCCATTACACGGGATCGACGGGTATTGTGTCGATTGAGCCTCTTAAGGATAAGGTCGGTGGGCAGGAGGTTATCGATAAGTTGAAGACCAATGCCGCTCTGGATCCGGTAAAGGGCGAGATGGCCTTCCCGATTTTGATCATCAAGTAGAGAATAGTTTTTGTGAGAAGCCGGGCCCGCAAGGCCCGGCTTTTTTGTTTTTGGGCCCGGCTTGGCTGGCCTCCGCTCCGATCGTTTCCGCTGTCCCTGCCCCTCTGCTTTAAGGCTCTCCTGATGAAGCCCCTGGTGGAGAATCTGATGAAACCCCTAAGCTCGAAAACGCAAATCAGAGATTTGCTTTCTCGCTTATAAGCGACCAACTCGGCTGGTACCTTGCCGGTTGTCTGCTTATGGCAGTCTGCTTATGTAAGGGGAGCGGTCGAGCGGCTACGAGACCGAGGGGTAAGAAGCAGGTGTTTGTACTGCTCCGGGCCTTTCTGGGACGGACGGTGCGGGAGGCATGAGGTCCCCAATCCGCAGGAAAATTGTTTTTCAATAAGGAGATCACGGACAGATAAGGTTGACGGAGCAAGGAAATCATGTAAAAATAAATACGTTATGAATAATGATGTCATCCCCCGACCGTAAGTGCTTTCGCTTTGTCCAGAAGGTGCCGAGCTCGGGGGATTTTTTATGGCTCCTCGCTATAAGGAGTGGTTGGTTTATAAAAGAGTACCGTATCTCAATGATTTACCTCATCGCAGGGAAGCTACGGATAGGGCTGCCCACTTAAAAAAGCGAGGAGCCTATAATGGTATCAACCAGGAGGTGTTCGGCATGGGGAAGACAGAGCCGCAGACGATGCGCGCACCGGAGGGGATGAAGCGCACGATAAAGGCCAGCGTCTTCTCCGATCTGTTCGGCGACAAAAAGTACCTGCTGCAGCTCTACCGGACACTGCACCCGGAGGATACGAGAGCTACGGAGACGGACCTGACGGACATCACCATCGAGAACGTCATGGTGGATGGCCTCTATAATGATCTGGGCTTCATGGTGTCGAACCGGCTGATGATCCTTCTGGAGGCTCAGAGTACCTGGACTGAGAACATCCTTATCCGTGCCCTGCTCTACATGGCTAAGACCTGGCAGAGGCATCTGAGCGATTTGGGGGAGAACCTCTATGCCAGCCGCCGCGTCAAACTGCCTGAACCGGAACTCTACGTCATCTACACGGGCGACCGAAAAAATCGCCCCAGCGAGCTCTCGCTGTCAAAGGTGTTTTTTGATAGTAAGGAATGTGCCGTTGAGGTACGGGCCAGGGTCATCTATGGCGAGGGTGAAGGAGACATCATCACCCAGTACGTGACGTTCTGCAAGGTGCTCAAGGAGCAGGTGAAGCTCTACGGGATGACGAGGAAGGCTCTTCACGAGACGATACGCCTCTGCAAAGACCGGGGCGTGCTGAGGGAATATCTGGAGAAAAGAGAGGTGGAAGTGATGGACATCATGACGATGCTGTTTGACCAGGAGACGGTGACGAACACCTACATCAACGACGTGCTCAGACAAGGCAGGGCCGAGGGCAGGGCCGAAGGCAGGGCCGAAGGCAGGGCCGAGGGCAGGGCCGAGGGCAGAGCCGAAGGCAGGGCCGAAGGCAGGGCCGAGGGCGAAGCCAAAGGCAGAGCCGAAGGCAGGGCCGAAGGCGAACTTTTGGAGAGACGCGCTACGGCTTGTGCCATGTTGAGGGAGGGGATGCCTCCGGATCTGATCTCTCATTTTACCCGTCTTTCCCTTGAAGAGCTGCAAAGCCTTGTCGCACAGGAAAAGTAAAAAAAATGGCTCCTCGCTATAAGGAGTGGTTGGTTTATAAAAGAGTACCGTATCTCAATGATTTACCTCATCGCAGGGAAGCTACGGATAGGACTACCCACTTAAAAAAGCGAGGAACCCTTAAAAAGCTGTGCCGAAAAGAGATTGGGCTTGACGACCTCGAAGAGGATGATATCAGCCCTACGTTCAAGCAAAAAGGCGTCGATATGCGTATTGGACTTGATATTGCTTCCATTGCGTTTAAAAAACAGGCCGATCGTATTGTTCTGGTGTCAGGAGACAGTGATTTTGTTCCCGCGGCAAAACTTGCCCGCCGCGAAGGCATTGAGTTTGTCCTTGACCCTATGTGGGCGTCTATCCGATTCGATCTCAATGAACATATTGATCTTTTGCGGTCTGTTTTCCCCCAGCCCGCCGCCGCTTCTGAGCCTGTGTAGGCCGTGAGTGGCGGGGCGTGATCCAAGATCGGATAGTTGCTGCCGGCCTCCCCCGCCCCATCTGTCGCGGCCCTTGCCCAGCTCCGGGCCCTTCGGGGCCCGTTTTTTGTTGTCCCCTGGTTATATCCTTGCCCGTAAGGTCTCCTGCGCCCGCTCCCTCCCGCAGGGGACGCGCCGCCTCACTGCGTCGGGCCGGCCTGAGATTGCAGAGCACGGACCTCCTCAAGGGACAGCCCGGTGTTCTCCGCTACCAGATCGGGTGAAAGGCCTCTCGCCAGCATCCGCCGCGCGACGAAGGCGATGCCCTCGGCTTTGCCCTCAGCTTTACCCCTGATCTCGCCCCTGGCCTCGCCCCTGGCCTCGCCCTTGGCCTCTCTGCTCCTCACGTAGTTCTCCCAGTCGGACTGCTCCCTCTCCCGTATCAGATAATTTACCCACAGCTCGGGCGTCTTTACGAACGCCTCTTCCATGTTCAGGATCCTCCTGATGTCGGAGTCGTACGCCGCGATCTCGTTCAAAGCCTCGGTCCCTCCCATCGTACCCATGTACATCAACATCCTCTCCAGTCCCGTCATCCTGTCGGGGGATTTCCCTCTCCCCAGCTTCCTCATCTTCGGAAGCTCGAGAAAGTGCATCTCAATCCCGCTGCAGTAGCACTTGTGGTTCTCCACGTCCAGCATCCGCTGGATGGAGTGGAAGGCGTCCGGCTTGTCGGGAAACGTATTGAAGTCCAGCACGGCGATGAACACGACCTCACCCAGCTGCCCGTAGGGCTCGCCGGCGACGATCTGCGAGGTGTAATTCGCGCAGGTGTAGAAGAGGCAGCGTTTGAGAAAATCATCCTCATCCCGGACCTGGACCTCAACCTGGAAAACGCGTCCGTCGGACGTCTTAGCCCTTACGTCGAAGCGCGTCCCCTTTCCCCGAAGGATGGGCGGGTCTTGTTCCCTGTCGAGGTACTTGATGTCGGCGATAATCCTCTCGGGGTCGTCCAGGACATCGTTCAAAAAACGTATCAGGTTCGCCTTGTGCTGCCTTGAGGCGAAAATGTACTTGAACAATCTGTCGTTCAGCCTGTTGAGGCCGCTTTTTCCTTTTTTTAACGCGTCGTCACGCATGGTCCCCGCCCCCTTGTCGGCTTCATTATAGCAAAGCCAGGCCCTGCGTGGCCATGTGTCCGCTCCCTCCCTCCGGGGACGCACCGCCTCACTGCGTAGGGCCGGCCTGAGATTGCAGCGCACGGACCTCCTCAAGGGACAGCCCGGTGTCCTCCGCTATCAGATCGGGCGAGAGCCCCCGCGCCAGCATCCGCCGCGCAACGAAGGCGATGCCCTCGGCTTTGCCCTCAGCTTTACCCCTGATCTCGCCCCTGGCCTCGCCCCTGGCCTCGCCCTTGGCCTCTCTGCTCCTCACGTAGTTCTCCCAGTCGGACTGCTCCCTCTCCCGTATCAGATAATTTACCCACAGCTCGGGCGTCTTTACGAACGCCTCTTCCATGTTCAGGATCCTCCTGATGTCGGAGTCGTACGCCGCGATCTCGTTCAAAGCCTCGGTCCCTCCCATCGTACCCACTCCCGCTCTTTCGACCCGTCAGTCCCGCTGCCCGTAGCTCTTGAACTTCTCCAAAACGACCTCCATATCCGCCTCCGACAGCAGGACCGGCTTGCCCATGCTGCGGGCCCGGCAGTAGAGCTCGCAGACGAACTCGATCTCCTCGGCCGTGTTGAAGGCGTAGCGGATGTCGGGCCCCGCCGCCAGAAGGCCGTGGTTGCCCAACAGCACGGCGTAGCGGTCCCTCATCCCCTCGAAGGCCAGCCGGGCCAGCTCCGACGAGCCGAACGGGGCGTATTCGGTGCAGTGGACGTCGCATCCGGAGAAGCCGATCAGGTAGTGCACGGGGGGAAGCCCCTCGTGCAGGCAGGCCAGGGTCGTCGCACAGGTCGAGTGCGTGTGCACCACCGCCCCGACGTCCTCGCGTCCGGTGTAGAGGACGCGGTGCATATCGACCTCGCTCGACGGAACGCGCCTCCCCTCCACGACCCGGCCCTCGAGGTCGAGCACCACGACATCCTCCGGCTCGGTCCGGAAGTAATCCATCCCGCTGGGGCTGATCGCCATCAATCCCCGCTCCCGATTGCAGACGCTGACGTTTCCGCCCGTCCCTCGGGTCAGGTGGTGCGTCACAAGCCTGCGGCAGTAATCGACGACGCTCTCTCGCTCCTCTTGCAGCAGCATCACGTTCGCTCCTCTCAAAAAAAACCGCTTTACACATCGCGGTTGTTTCCCCGAATACTTTCCCGGCTTCGGCCCGGAACGAGGACGCGGCGTACCGAAGTTCTCCACAACGTATATAATTATAAGATGAAGATGTCGTTGCCGTGAGCCGTCACCGCGGGAGCCTAGAATGGAGGGGCAAAGTTGCCGGATTACATCTCCGCCTTTCGGAATACGTCCTCGGCCGCCGCCGTCATCATATCCGTGGCGCTCATGCTGTTCTCCGGGTTTGTGGCAACGCGCCTGACGAAGCGCCTGAGGCTGCCCGACGTGACCGCCTATATCGTCTCCGGGATCCTGATCGGGCCCTACTGTCTGCGCCTCGTCCCCCAAAAAATCATCGACGGCACGGACTTTCTGCCGGACATCGCGCTCGCCTTCATCGCGTTCAGCACGGGCGAGTTTTTCAGGATGTCGGTGCTGCGGAAGAACGGGACGAAGGTGATCGTTATAACGGTTCTGGAGGCGTGCCTGACCTCGCTCCTCACCTTCGCCGTCGTCTATTACGTCCTTCGTCTCAATTTCGCCTTCTCGGTCGTTCTGGCCGCGCTCGCCTCGGCGACCGCGCCCGCCTCGACCATGATGACGATCCGGCAGACGGGGGCCAAGGGGGACTTCGTCAACACGCTCCTGCAGGTCGTGGCGCTCGACGACGTCGTCGGGCTGGTCGAGTACAGCATCGCCATCTCCGTGGCCCTCGCCTCGATCTCCGGGCCGGGCGGAGGCTTCGACCTTCAAAACGTTCTTCTTCCGATAGCCGTCAACGCGGGGGTCCTGGCCCTCGGCTGCTTCTTCGGCCTCGTGATGAAGTGGATGCTGTTCAAAAAACACTCCACCGACAACCGGCTGATCATCGCCATCGCCCTGCTGTTCTCGTTCTGCGGCATCTGCACGCTCTTCGACGTCTCCCCGCTGCTGGGCTGCATGTCGATGGGTACGGTCTACGTCAACCTCACCGAGGACGACAAGCTGTTCAAGCAGCTGAACTACTTCAGCCCCCCGATCCTTCTTCTGTTCTTCGTCCGGTCGGGGTTGTCGTTCGAGCTGGACGCGCTCTTCAGCACCTCGGCTGCCGTCGGCCGCGTGTCGCTCCTTCTCGTCGGGGTCGTCTATTTCATCGTCCGTATACTGGGGAAATACGCCGGCGCGTTCTGGGGATGCCTTCTCATGCACAAGCCGAAAAACGTCAGAAATTACCTCGGGCTGGCCCTGATCCCGCAGGCGGGCGTCGCCATTGGCCTCGCGGCCCTCGGAGCGAGGACGCTCGGCGAGGAGATGGGGGGAGCGCTGCAGACGATCATCCTCGCCTCCAGCGTCCTTTACGAGCTGATCGGACCGGGCTGCGCAAAACTCTCACTGTATCTGTCGGGCTCCTATCACACGCGGCTGGAGGACATCGTCCCGGAGGAGGATCTCCCGGCGAGCGAGGGGCGGAGGTCCGCCATAGAACTGCTGATCGAGAGGATACAGAGAATACAAAAGGAGCTTCAGCCCCCCAAACCCCTCCTCTCCGAAGAGGAGGAGGCCTTTATGGAGGCGTCGGAGAATCAATATGCGGCGATGGAGGCGAGCCGCCGCTACGCGAACATCCGTCGTTCACGCCTGAGGAGGTTTTAGGTGTCATGAATATGCAAATCAACGACCTGGCCGCGGCCATTCTGGGGGGATGGACGGAGGGGCTCAATGTCCGCTCCGTCGTGCTGAGAATTTTGCTGTCGGTCGTGCTGGCGGCGATTATCGGCTGTGAACGCTCCAGCAAGCGGCACGCCGCCGGGCTGCGCACCTTCATCCTCGTCTCCCTGGCCTCCACGACGGCCATGCTGACGGACCTGTACCTTTGCCGATCCGCAACGGAGGGCTTCCCCCTCATCTCGGCGGCGGCCGTGGTCGGCGCCGCTATGGTCAGCGTCAACGCCATCCTGTTCAGCTCGAGGAGCCAGATCAAGGGTTTGACCACGGCGGCGGCCCTCTGGTGCTGCGGACTGGTCGGGATGGCGCTGGGCGCCGGGCTCTACACGGTGGCGTCGATCTCCTTTCTGGCCCTGTTCTCCAGCCTGGCCCTGTTTCCGCCTATCGAGCGGTACATGAAGGACAACTCGAACCATTTCGAGATCCATCTGGAGCTGAAGAGCAAGGGCAACCTGCAGTACTTCGTCACGACGGTCCGGAGCCTGGGGATCCGGATCGAGGACATAGAATCCAACCCCGCGTACCTGAACTCGGGGCTGAGCGTCTATACCGTATCCCTGACCATCAACAGCGCCGAGCTGAAGAAGTACAAAAAACACAGCGAGATCATCGAGGCCCTGCGCTCGCTCGAGTACATCGCACACATCGAGGAGATCAACTGACCGCGTCGGGCGCGGACGCCGCCCCCAACATCCCGAAAACCGAACGAGGAGGAAAGGAGGAAAGAAAAAACAAAGAGACGGCCTTCCGCCGTCTCTTTTCAGGTAACGCTCGAGCGTTCGATTTTCTGATGGTGCGGAGGGGGAGAATCGAACTCCCACAGCTTTACAGCCACAAGATCCTTAGTCTTGCGCGTCTACCAATTCCGCCACCCCCGCAAAACAGAAAACATTATACCGTCTATCGCGGGAACGTCAAGGGTAAGGAAAAAGAAATCGGCCCATGGACTACAGTTTGGATTTTTCCCAGCCCCACGGACCTGTCCGCCGTAAAAACGTTCCAATGGCTACTTTACGCTGACGGGTCCGGATAGCATAATAAGGGCAGGGATTCTCCCGCTCAGCCAGCGACAAGAGGAGCATGAAATGAACCAGCTGGACTACTATCAAATCCTGAGCGTCTCGAACGATGCAACGAACGCGGAGATCGAGGACGCCTACCGGAGAATGTCCGCCCTTTTCGGGCCCCAGGTGAACCCGGAACCCTTCGCCGCCAGGATCTACGCGGCCGCGACGGAGGCCTACGAAGTTCTGAGTGATCCGGTACGCAAAAGTGCGTACGATCGAGCTCGACAGCCCCTCCAAGAGGATACGGACGAGGGGGACGACGGCTCTTTCGGAGACGGATGGGCCCGGGAGGACGCCGCATATACGGAAGCCAAGTTCTCGGACCGGGGTGGAGAACGAACAACCCGCGCCAACGCTTGGCGGTACTCCTCCGAAACGGACTGGGAGGACGTGGAGTACTCGGACATCCCTGAGTCGCCCCGCAGGAAGAAAAACCTGCCGAATCCGCCCCACCACTACGTCGTAGAGAGGCCCGTCGGAGGGGAATGGGTGGAACGGGAGGAAGCTGCGGCAAGACCCCGCTCCTATTTTTCCCATTGGAGGTTCTGGGCGGCCCTTTCCGCGTGCATGTTCATGGGGTACCTGATATCGAGGACGGTCGCATGGGGGCTGGACGCCGCCAAAAAGGACAGCCTGCTCAACCTGACGACGTTTTTTTCTGCCTCGCCTGGATCGGCTTTCTGACCCTGCGCCGCAAATGGTGGCACGTCCGTTTCCATTATCGCAACCCTCGCACCGGCAACGTGGAATCCTATCCGCTCGACCTGCTCTTCAAGATAGTTTTTCCGGGCCTGTGCGCCATCTACCTCGCGTCGACCCGTTTCATCACCGTTGCCCTCGGTCACGGCGGAGAGGGCACAATTCTGTTTTACCCGGCCTTCGCCGTGGCCTTCGGCTTCAGCTTTCATTGGGCCACCACCTTTGCGGAGAGGCCGTAAAAGCCTCTCCCGTACCCCCTTGATGTCAATCCATGAAAAAACCGGGCCCCCGGCTGCATGCCAGGGGCCCGATCCTTCATTACAATCCGAGAAAGGCGTCCGTCCCTTACTTCACGATGGCTTTGCCCGCCTCGTAGGCCTTCAGGTTCATGGGCAGGAACTGCGGCTTCTTCGTACCCAGCTTCTCCTTGATCATCTCGATGCACATCGAGTCGCTCACCATATCAGTGGCCGCGACGAGGGTACCCAGCATCACGATGTTGGCCACCTTGTCGCTGCCGGTCTCGCTGGCAATCTTATTGGCTGGAACGGCGATGGTGCGGATGTCGCTGCGGACGTTCTCCCCCTCCAGCTTGACCAGGTCGCTATTGTAGATAAGGACCCCGCCCTTCTTGACGTCGTTCTTGAACTTGGTCAGGGACGGCTGGGTCATCACCACCACGGCATCCGCATCGGAGACGACCGGGGACCCCACCTTCTCGTCGGAGATGACGACGCTGCAGTTGGCCGTACCGCCCCTCATCTCGGGCCCATAGGAGGGCAGCCAGGAGACGTTGCGTCCCTCCGCGTTGCCCGTGTAGGCGATCAGCTGGCCCAGCACCATCAATCCCTGTCCGCCGAAACCCGCCGCAACCAGCGTGCGCTCGAACTTCTTTCCTCCGTTGTCCGCCATGTCCTCGCCCTCCTCACTCGAAATCCTTCTTGACGCCCAGAGGATAGTAGGGAATCATGTTCTCATCCACCCACTTCAGGGCGTCCACGGGACGCATGCCCCAGTTGGTCGGGCAGGTCGAGAGCACCTCGACGAAGGAGAACCCCCTCTTGTCCACCTGATTCTTGAAGGCCTTCTTGATCGCGGCCTTGGCCTGCATGATGTACTTGGGCTGGGAGAGCGCCACGCGCTCAATGTAGGCCGGCCCGGCCAGGGTGGCCAGCATCTCGCTCATCCGGATGGGGTACCCGCTCACCTTGGCGTCGCGCCCCCCGATGCAGGTGGTCGCCCTCTGGCCCAGGAGCGTCGTGGGCGCCATCTGACCGCCGGTCATGCCGTAGATGGCGTTGTTGATGAAGATAATCGTCAGGGGCCAGGCCCTGTTGACCGCGTGGACGACCTCCCCCATTCCGATCGAGGCCAGGTCGCCGTCGCCCTGATAGGAAAAGACGATCTTATCGGGCCTGACGGCCTTGATCCCGTAGGCAAGGACGGGAGCGCGGCCGTGGGCGGCCTCGATGAAGTCCACATCGATGTACTGGTGCATGACGACGGCGCAGCCCACTGGGGCGATGCCGATCGTGTCCTCCTGAATCCCCAGCTCGTCTATGGCCTCGCAGACCAGGCGGTGGGCCACGCCGTGCATACAGCCCGGGCAGTAGTGCGTGTGCACGTCCCTCTGCCAGGTCTTCGTCATCTCAAAAACTTTCGTCTCGCTCATCTTCTCGCCCCCTCCTTCTACTTCTTCCCGAGCAGTTCCCTGCACTTGTCCTCGATCTCGTGCACGGACGGCGTGAAGCCGCCCCACCGGCCGTAGGTCTCCACGGGTAGCCGGCACTCGGTCGAGATCTTGACGTCGTCGAGCATCTGATACTCCGAGCTCATCTCCACGTCCAGCAGCAGTTTGACCGAGGCGGGCAGATCCCTGAATCCCTTCACCGGATAGGGCCACAGGGTGATGGGCCGGATCAGCCCCACCTTGAGCCCGTCATTCCTCAGGCGGTCTATGGCCGTCCGGGCCATGCGGCTCGTCGTCCCATAGGCGGCGATCACCAACTCCGCGTCCTCCACCAGGTAGCGCTCAACCCTCTGCTCGTTCTCGCGGATCTTCAGGTACTTCTGCTGAAGGTGCGTCACCTGGATCTCCAGGTCCTCGGGCTTCAGCTTGAGGTTGTAGACGATCGTACGCGCACCGCCGCGCTCCTTGCGCCAGCCGAGGGCCCACTCCGCGTTGGACTTGGGATCCTCGATCGTGCGCGTCTTGATCTCCACGGCCTCCATCATCTGCCCCATGAAGCCGTCGGCCAGCACCATCACCGGCGTCCGGTACTTCTGGGAGAGGTCGAACCCGTCCTGGATCAGGTCCACGGCCTCCTGCAGGTTGTCGGGGGCCAGCACGATCATGCGGTAGTCCCCGTGCCCCGCGTTCCGCGTCGCCTGGAAGTAGTCGCCCTGAGCGGGCAGAATCCCACCCAGTCCGGGGCCGGCCCGCATCACGTTGACGATGACGCAGGGCAGCTCGCCCATCGCGATGTAGGACATCCCCTCTGCCATCAGGGAGATGCCGGGGCTCGACGAGGTGGTCATCGCGCGGTACCCCGTGGCCGCCCCGCCCATCAAAGCGTTGATGGACGCAACCTCGCTCTCGCACTGAAGGAACACGCCCCCGACCTGCGGAAGGCGCGACGACATATACTCGGGAATCTCGTTCTGCGGCGTGATCGGATATCCATAAAAATACCGACAACCCGCCTGAATGGCGGCCTCCGCAATAGCCTCCGTCCCCTTCATCAAAACTTTCGCCATTTTCGTCCCCCCTCGAGCTCACTCGTCGGTACGATAGACCGTCAGGACCACGTCCGGACAGATGCGGGCGCACAGCGCACAGGCGATGCATCCCTCCTGAGACTGCTCCACCGGGCGGTACCCCTTGGGGTTGATCCTGTCGGAAATACTCAGGACCTTCTTGGGGCAGACCGCCACACAAAGCCCGCAGCTCTTACAGTAATCCTCCCGAACCTCCACTCGTCCTTTCGCCATGTTTCCACGTCTCCTCTCCTGTTCGCTGACGTTGAAATGCGAATCCTCACCAAAACACGAAAAACCGATGCGCCTTGCTTTAAGCTCCTTTCCTTTAAGCTAAGCTCCTTTTTCCCGCACCGGGGCCGACCACATGCTCTCGCCCTCCCACGGGCGCTGCATGTATCGGACCATCGGCCAGATTGGGATGGAATCCACCCCCAACAGTCGCTCCACCTCGCCGCAGAGCTCCTCCAGAACCGTCGCGTAGAGCACGGGAAGATCCAGCCTCCGCCCCGCTTCCAGAACGACACGGACACCCTCCGCAACATCCGGGGCGGCCGTCGTCTCCATCAGATGACAGTTCGCGATCAAAGCCCCCACCTCGAGCCCGCAGAGCATCTCCATCTTGGCCCGCATCTTCGCGATGGCCTCCGGACTGCCCGTCGTGGGCCGAAAGGCGTTGGCGACCAGGAGCAACTTGTACCCCGCCGTCTCCAGGTCGGGCGCGAACTGCGTCAGGGCCCGGACCCCCACGGCGTCGCCGCCAATATCCAGGATCAACCGCGCGTTCTCGTCCACGATGGCCCGTGAGATGGCCGGGTTGACGATGGACATGTCCGACCACTTGGCCGCCTCCGGAGGGGTGAGCACGGTGAACCCCTCCCGCTCCAGCTGGTCCGCCACCTGACGAATGCAGAAATAGGGATTGATGATGTCCGCGTCGGCAATCGTGACGCGCTCTCCCCGCTCCTTGAGGCCCCGCGCCAAGTTCAGGACGAACTCCGTCTTCCCCGACCCCAGGGCCCCGGTGACGGCCACGACCCGGGGCCATTCGTAGAGCCCCGCCATCTCCGCAGGCGTCCGCCCTTCCGTCACAGTGCATCCCCCTCCTTCAGACGCAGGCCGCGCGCCCATTCGTCCCCTCCGACCCGCTTCTTCCCCTCGGCCTGGACCTCGTCGAGACGCAGGGCGCCCCCCCCGCAGCCCACGACCGGAAAACCATCGGAAAAACGCAGCACGCGCCCAACGTCTTTCCCCTCCCCCTCTCCACAGGGCAGGGTCCTCCATATCTTGAGCCTCGCCCCCCTCACGGCCGTGAAGGCCCCAAAGGAGGCGTCGAGAGCGCGGACGACGTTGTGGATCCGCAGGGCCTCCCAGTCCCACGACACCCCGCCCTCCGCCTTGCCGATCTTTGGAGCGTAGGTAGCGGCGCCGTCGTCTTGCTCTTGAAAAAAATGAAATACATTGTTTGGTCTATTTAGTAAACATTGTACACCTTCAAGGGCGATTTGGCTCCCCCTCAAACTCAATTTCTCATAAAGTTCACAGGCCGTGGCGGTCGGCTCGATGGGTATGGAGACCTGGCGCAGGATTGGGCCGGCGTCCATCTCCGGGACGAGGCGAAAGACGGTCGCTCCCGTCTCCTTGTCCCCGTTCATCAGGGCCCGCTGGACCGGCGCGGCGCCGCGCCAGCGGGGAAGGAGGGAGGGATGGATGTTGAGACAGCCCCAGCGGGGGGCGTTCAGGAACGGCTCCCGGATCAGCTGGGCGAAGTCCATGACGAGGATGGCGTCGGGGGGGGAGGCGGTGACGGCCTCCAGCAAAGGCCCGTTTTCGGACAGGGGGCCCGTCCGCTCCAGGGGGAGCCCCAGGGCCAGGGCGGTCTCCTCGACACGGGAGACGGTCTCCCTCAGGCCGCGTCCCGCGCGCGTGGGGTTCCCGGTGACCACGCGATCGAGGGAGACGCCGAGGGGGAGCGACGCGCTCAGGTGCGTCAGGCACCGGGCCGCGAACGCTCCGCTCCCCATGAACCAGAGGTGTGTCATCGGGCGGCGGCCGCGCGCTTGCGCATCTTGGTCCGGATCATCCCCCGCTTGATGGGCGAGAGGTGGTCGATGAAGAGCTTGCCGTCCAGGTGGTCCATCTCGTGCAGGAACGCCCTGGCCAGGAAGTCCTCGACCTCGTGGACGCGGAGCTCGCCCCTCTCGTCGCGCGCCTCGACCCGGACCCAGGAGGGGCGCTTCACCTCGGCGTATATGCCCGGGAAGCTCAGGCACCCCTCCTCCCCCGTCTGCTCGCCCCTCTGCTCCAGCAGGCGGGGGTTGATCAGGACGAAGGACTGCCCATCGTATTCCACCAGGGCGATCCTCCGGGATACCCCCACCTGGGGGGCTGCCAGCCCGACGCCATCGTGCGCACGCATGGCGGCGCGCATCCTCTCCACGAAACCGGCCAGCTCCTCGTCGAACTCCTCGACGGGCTCGGCCGGCTTCTTGAGCACCGGGTCGGGGAAGCAGCGAACCTCCAGCTCCACCCCATCCAGCATACCTGAAGCTACTTCCTTGTACTCCGCCATGTGTACCCCCGAATATCCACGCCGCCTCACCGCCCGCGGAAGGGGGGCGAGAGGACGGCTCTTGTTTTTGTTTGTCGTTCCACTTCCAGTATACCCCGTATCCGCGGACTCGCGCATCCGAAGAACCCTGAATATGTATCCCGGTATCGGCATTTTTAATTATTGATTATAGCTGACCTTAAAGATAAAATAAAAGGGACGCGAGGACCGTGTCGTTTCGTTCAACATATCGTGTTTAATATATCTTGGAAGCCAACACATTCGGAAAGCAGGGAGCGCGTTTTGTCCAATCTGACCCGAACCATCGAAAAGTACATTCACGAGCTCTTCGAGTCCGAGGGGGACGAGTCCATCGTTTCCCTGAGGCGCAAGGAGCTGGCCGAGACGTTCGGCTGCGTGCCCAGCCAGATCAATTACGTCCTCCGCAGCCGTTTCACGCCGGAGCGGGGCTTTTTGGTCGAGAGCCAGAGGGGCGGGCACGGGTACATCCGCATCCTGCGCGTCGCTTTCGAGGCCCCCGAGGACCGGCTCAGCCATATCGACGCGATCGTCGGGGACTCCATCACCGAGCAGGAGTGCCGGAAGTTGCTCCTGGCCCTTCAGGAGCGCGGGCTGCTCTCGGCGCGGGAGCGTCTCATCATCGAGGTCGCCCTGAGGCACGAGGAGGAGATGGGGCGGAACGAGTTCGACCTCTCCCCCCACAAGCGCAGCGTCATTCAGGCAAATATGCTAAAAAAGATGCTGCGCAGCCTGATGCTGGCTTAATCTGGTATCTATGTCGGGGAGGGGGACGGACATCATGGTATTGGAGAACAAATTAGGGATGACGGACCCCTCCGAGCTCGCGAGGGAGGAGGAGAGGCTCAGCAAAAAAAAAGCCCTTGAGCTGTTCGAGAGCGGTTGCCTGGACTCGTTGGAGACGGGTACCTATGCCGCGCTCGCGGAGATTCATCGCCGTCTGTTCGATGAAATCTATGATTTTGCGGGTAGGATGCGTCGGGTCAACATCGCGAAGGGCAATTTCCGCTTTGTCCCGTTGATGTATCTCGAGGCTGCGCTGCGGACCATCGACAGGATGCCTCAGTCCACCTTCGACGAGATCGTCGAGAAGTACGTCGAGATGAACGTTGCGCATCCTTTCAGGGAGGGCAACGGCAGAAGTACGCGCATCTGGCTGGACCTGATCTTCAGAAAAGAGTTGGGCGTAGTCGTCGATTGGAGCAGGGTCGACAAGGAGGACTACCTGCTGGCGATGGAGCGCAGCCCTGTCAGGGACATAGAGATCAAGCATCTGCTGAAGAGGGCGTTGACGGACAAAATCGACGACCGCGCGGTCTGTATGCGGAGCATCGATCACAGCTATCACTACGAAGGATACTCCGCCTTCCGGACGGAGGACCTGTGAAATAGGGCTATTTGCTTGAAGACTGCTACTAAGAGCGTTTATCTTTATGCTCCGGCTATTTTAAATGGGGGTGATGGGGAAGCTTCCGTATTTTTATGGCGGTTCCACTCGTCAATAGAAAGGACTTCAATGGCTTGAACCTTTGGAGGGTTGACCTCCGAAAGAGAATGAAGGCCAATAGGAAAAAGCTCTTTCAATTTGTTTCTTATGCCTTTTCTTGTCACAGTATCCCCATGAGGATACTCAAGGATATAAACGTATGTCAAAGGTTTGCTATCCTTGCCCGCGGCCTTCAGGTATATCCAACTGTCATGATATTTGAAGGCAATTTTTTTCAATCTCCCCTGCTCCATGGGATCGAAAGCCTCCGGCTTCGCAGCCCCCGGAATGTTGGCGTTTTTATATTCAATCAGGAAAATTTCTTTTTTTGTTTCCACCAGAAAATCAACGTCGTACAATCTGTTTCCAACAGTCTTATATTTTTCATGCAGCACACCTGTGGCCCATAGAGCGGCTGAAAAATCGAATTGATACTTGTGGTTTTCGTCCTGGTAGACCCGCGTTGCCATCGTCATTCCATCCTGTCCCTGTACACCTCGTCCAGCAACATTTCCCAGGCATGCATGATCGTGTTATGTTTCAGCCCTTTAAAACTATCCTTCTTCTCACAATTTATGGTTCCCTTCTCATCGTAAAAGGAAAAGAAGGCGATAGGCTCCATGGCCCGGAGCTCAAAATACTTTGCAAGGATGTAATCATGTGTGGCGATAAAGATCTGTACGCCACTGTGCTGAAGGGCAATAAGGAAGTCCACCAGGGCGGGAATGTGGGTTGGGTTGATGTTGGCGTCGGGCTCATCCCAAAAGAGAATGGCCCCTGGCGGAAGTGCGCCGTTTTTAACAAGCAGCCACAACAGGGCAACCTTGCGGACTCCTTCGGCAACAAGGTTAAATTCAAGCTTTGAATACCCTTTCTTTAAATAAAATTCATCACGTCCGTTGTCAAAAAGCGTCTTTCCCCCAATGATTTTTTCGAGGCTCTTGATATGGCTTTCATCAAGACTGTTGCTCTGGCTTCCATCCATGACGACAGGGGTGCCGAGGTCTATCTTGGCGGCGTTGATGATATCAAGGTAGGTATCATCGAAGGAGACATTGCCCCGTTCCACGGCAGCACCAAGGTTATAGGCGTTGGCAAGAATTTCCTTGGCAGGGATAAAAATGCTGTTTTTGATGCCATTTTTCTTGGAAGACTGTCGTTCCCAACCGTCTCTCCCCGTTACCTCAGCGTCCAAGTGCCTGGTTTTACGGTTGAAAGTGCAAGAGAGCTTCTCTTTAGTACGCTGTTGTTCGCGGCCTCCTGCTTCCACGGAGACCCTTGCGGCGTTGTTGCCGCGGCTTCTCCTAACCAGACGCGAAATCTTGTGTGCTTCTGTACCAAAACAGCTGACGAGTTTTTGGGGAAACGAGACCTTCCTGTCCACCGTCCTGCACGCACTATAGAGGACCTTCATTACGTGTGTCTTGCCCGTGCCGTTGAGACCGATGAAAATGTTGAGTCCAGGAGAGAACTCCAACTCCAGCTCGTCAAAGGCAGTAAAATCTTTCAAAAAAAGTTTCCGTAACGGCATTACACATCAGCCTCCCTACTCCTCCCTGTACCAGTATAACAGCAAAAAGCGCGTCGCTGTGCTTCTTGTCGCCGCAAATGCGCGAAACTGCGTGGCGCTCGAGGCTGAAATACGATAAAATCCTGAGGATGTTTAAGTCAGGTTGGCCTATGGCGCTTTTGCCCGTTTGTCCTAACATAAAAGAGACTCTGTGGACAGAGGATGTTGTGTTTTTTGAAAAAACCTTGACCCAGGACGGTTGAAAGGTTGTGTTTTGTTTGTCGAAGCCCCGCTTAAAACTAGTCTCCGGAAGAACTGCCGGCGCTGCATTGAACGCGCCCGTGCCCCTCGTGCCCCCGGCGCTGCTGGTCACCCTGTGGTTTGCCGCTCTGGCGCTCCCGAACCTGGTCTACTCCGGCGTGTCCTTTTACGACACCCTGCACATCATGAAGTGGACGGTCACGGGCGTCCCCATCGCCATTGGGCTCCTCGTCGCGGGGGCGCGGCTGGTCCTGTACGGATCGGGCCGGATCCGCTTCGAGGTTGACCTCTTCGGCGCGCTTTGGGCTCTGCTCCTGCTCTACTGCGTCGCGCAGCCCGTATGGGTCCGCATCTCCTCCTTCACGACGCTCGTGCACGAGCTGATCTGCTTTGCGGCGGTATGGGCCTTCTACGTCCTCTCGACGGTCTCCTTCCCCAACTGGGCGATACGGCCGCTCCTCTGGCTGGCCAACATCAATGCGGCGCTCAACGTCCTGTTCGCGGAGCTCCAGATCCGGAACCTCAACGACCTGGCTTTCCTGAAGGACATCCCGGTCCTCGGCAGCCTGTCCGGCCTCGGCTCCCTGATCCTGCCGACGCCCTACAACTACATCGGCAATACCGCCCAGCAGAACATGTTCGGGCTGTGGATGGCGATCTGCGTCATGAGCTCGGTCTACCTCTACATCGCCTACGCGTCGACGCCGGACGGAAAACGGCGGCACCCCGTCGTGACCGCCCTCAACCTTCTGCTGATGGCGGTGAACATCTGGGGACTCTGGAACAGCACCAGCCGGTCGGGGATCCTCTCCCTGTTCGTAGGGCTGTCCGTTCTGGGGCTGGTCGTCCTGGTCCACTTCGGCAGGGATTACGCCAGGCGTCTGGGGGCGGTGGTCCTGCTCTTCGCCGCGGTCCTCGGGGGCGCGATGCTCGTGAACCGGGAACGGGCCGTTGAGCTGGTGGCCAAGACGGTGGACATGGTTCAGGACGCCGGGACGGTCGGGGGGCGAAGCGGGATCTGGACGACCTCCTGGACGATGTTCACGATGCACCCCCAGGGCGTCGGGGTGGGGCAGTTCAAGTGGCACTACCTCAAAGCCCAGCGTGAGGCGTTCAAGACCCACGACTACCCCTGGCAGTACACGCACTGGGCCCACAACGAGTTCCTGCAGTGGTTCTGCGAGGCGGGCGTCGCAGGAGGCGTCCTGCTGCTCCTGATGTTCGGACTGTGGTTCTTCGCCTTCTTCGGCAAGGTGTTCCGCAGGGACTCCCTTGCTCCGGAGGTCATCTGGGGCTGTGCGCTCGTGGCCCTGATCCTGTTCAACGCGCTCTGGACGCGGCCGTTCCACCGGATCGAGAACACCCTGTGGCTGGCTTTAGCCTTCGCTGTCACCAATCGGGAGGTCCTGAAGGGGCGTCTGGGCTGGAGGGCGTCCTTCTCCACCGGCTTCACGAAGCTGATCGGCGTATCCTTCGTGGCCGTCGCCCTGGTGGGGCTGATCTACCTGGGGAGCGGCATCGAGGGAAACCTTCTGCTGCGTCAGGCGCTCTCCACCCGGTCCGCGACGGGGCAGCGCGGCCTGTTGGAGCGTGCGGCACGGCACCCGATAGTGCGTGAGGATGCCTTGAAGAACCTGGGCTACCATTACTACCAGGTGGGGGAGCAGACGAACGACATCCAGGCGATGGCCCAGGGATTCCGCCTGTTGTGGCAGCACTTCCTGAGGGAGCCCCACTCCGAGGACATGAGCACACTGCTGCAATGGGCGCAGCAATTCCAGCAAGTCGAGCCCTTGAAGGAGCTGGTCAGCTACCTCAAGCCCGGGACCTATCGCCTGGAGACGCGTAAGGGGGTGCAGGACAGCCAGGGCAATCCCGTGGATGCGGTGCTGATGGTTCCCATCCAGGGTTCGGGCGGCATGCACGTCGCCTCGCCGGAGGAGCCCGAGGCGTCCCCCGAATCCGGGGCCCCGGAGGCCCCGGCCCTGTCGGACGAGGAACCCATCTCCCGCTAGCGGAGGTTGAAAATTTTGAGGCGGAGGGGCTTCACGCTCATCGAGATCCTCGTCGTCGTCCTGCTTGCTGGAATGGTGACGACGCTGGCCCTGGCCCCGGTGGTGTTCACGGTTCGGCGCGTCGTCGAGACGCAGGCCGACTACTCCGACGCCGGGGCGCTTGAGCGTACGCTCGCCTTCATCGGGAAGGACGCCGCGGCCGCCCTGCGGCTGGCGCCCATTGCGGTGAAGGTAGAGGATCACCGCGCCCTCGGGGGCGCGGAGGACGACGTGCTTCTTGTGGCGAGCACCGCGCCGGCAAAGCAGAACCTCCCGGCGGGCTGCCTGGTCTACAGGATCGACCGCGGCGGGCCGATGCGTGGGGATACCCCGTCCGGCCTCTACCGCTGGCTGCTGCCGGGGAAGGACATCGCCAAGATCGATGCCGCCAAGCTGCGGGGCGAGACGGGGCAGCTGGTCCTGCCCGGCGTGACGGCCTTCGGTGTGGAGGCGGTCGCGGGGTCGGAGCGGGAAAAGGAGTACGAGGGCGGGCTCCCCGCGGGGCTGGTCGTGACCCTCGCCAGGGGCAAGGACAAGGACGAGGAGCGGCTCGAACATGTCTTCGTGTACCCGTAAGACCTTAAGGCTTTGCTCTGAAGCCCTATCGGGGGGCGCTGCCCCCCAAACCCCTCGGCCGGGGAACAAGTCCCCCGGCGCCCCCCTTGACCGTTCCCGCGGGGGGGCAACGCCCCCCCGCGGGAACGGTATGAAGGGTTCCCAGGGAGCTTGCTCCCTGGGCGGGGTTCAGGGGCGGGGCCCTTGGCAGGGTTCGGGGCGGAGCCCTGAGGTCCTGTCGGGGCTTGTCGGGCCGCGCAGGCGGGGGTTTGTGCTGATCTCGGTGCTGATGTTGGGGGTCCTGCTCATCTCGTGCGCTTCGGCCTTCGCGTGGTTCGTCCGTCTCCAGGTCCGCAGCGCCCTCCGGGAGCGCGTTGCGCTGACGAACCGCAGTATGGCGCAGGTGCTTACGGCCTCCGTGATCGGCGCGGTCTCCAAGCTGTCCAAGGAGACCGACGCGGACAGCCCGCTCCAGGAGTGGTACAAGCCGTTTCTCCTGCCCGCGGACAACATGGGGCTCTGGGCGGTTCGGGTGTTGCCGCTCGACGACAAGATCCCCGTCCGCAGCCTCTTCCTGCCGGACAAGAACACCGTCCGGGGCGAGATGAAGCGTCCCTGGGAGGACCTCTGGCAGAAGATGGGGCGCCGGGAGCTGGCTGTTGTCGCGCTGGACTTCATGGACGCGAACGACAAGGCCCGGGTCGGCGGTGCGGAGCGCGGGAGCTTCATCAACCGCCCGCCGCTCGACATCTCGGAGTTCCTGCTGTTGGAGGAGGTGACCCCCGAGCTCCTTGGCGGAGCCCCCGGGCGTCCGGGTCTGGCCGACTTCTGCACGGTCTGGAGCGGGGGCAAGGTCAACCTGAACGTCGCGCCGCAACGGGTCCTGGAGCTCCTGCCCGGACTGGATGGGGGGCTGGCGGGTCGGGTGGTGGAGTACCGGAGGCGGAACGTCATCAGGAGCCTGAACGACCTGCAGAAGATCCCGGGCTTCTCTCCGAAGGTCTCCACGATGCTGACCAACGTCGCGGGCTGCAAGAGCCGCTATTTCTCGCTCCATATCGAGTTCCTGGAGGAGTCCGCGGGAGGGACGGCCTTCGACATCGTCTTCGACAGGTCGGACGAAAGAATCGTCCGTTGGGAGGAGTTATGAACGTGATTCTGAAGGGGAACTCCGATTTCGAGAACATCGACCTCCATCGCGTGGCGGGCGGTGCGCTGCGGCGCGTCTCCGCCGTGCCCCCGTCCCGCCGCGTCCGGCGGGCCGCGGTCCTCGTCCCGATGCGCTCGCTCTCCGTCTCGCCCTTCTCGTTTCCGTTTGGGAGCGTGGCGCGGGTCCGGGAAGCGCTGCGGCTCCAGACCCTGCCCTTTTTGTCCTGCGCCCCGGCGGGCGGTATGGAGCTCTTTCCGACGGTGCTGGAGCGGGCGCCCCGCAGCAGCACCGGGGTGGTCTGGTATGCCTCGGCCGCAGAACTCGATTTCCCGGAGCCGCCCGCCGGCCTTTCGACGCTCGTCTGGCCCGCGCCCCTGCCCCTCGTCTCGCAGGTCGGCGGAACAGGCGTGACCCTCTGGGCGGACGAGGAGAACCTCTGCTCCCTGCTGTGGAGCGAAGGGCGCCCTGTCCTCTGCCGCTGGCGTTCCCGGTCCGCGGGAAGCGCGGAATCCGAGTTCGCCTGGTACGACCGTTATTGCCGGGCCCAGGAGCTGGAGAGGGGCGCTTCCTTCGTCCTGGACGCGACGGACCCGGTGAGCTTGGAGGCCCTGGGCGGGATCGTCCGGGAGAGCCTGGCCCGCTATCCGTGGATCGGGACGGTGAATCTGTCCCGGACGGCGCTGGAGGGGGCGGTGGGGCTCGAGCGGTCCGTTCGTCTCCTGACCCGCGTGGCCGGGTGGGCCCTTCTTCTGGGCATGCTGGTGCTGACGGGGGGCGTTCTCAAGTGGTACCAGGCCCGGGGCGGCGCCGAGGCGGCGCGTCTGCGGTCGGAGGCCCTGTATCGGGAGGCGTTCGACGCCGAGCGGACGGGCCGGATCGCGAACCCCGTCACGCTGGCGCGCGACCGCATCGCCGAGCTGCGGGGGAACGACGCGGAGGGACGGAGCCTGGAGGACGTTCTGGCGGAGCTCGGGTCCGTCTTCTCGGAGAACCCCAGCATGGACGTGACCCTCGACGTGCTGCGCTATAATGCGGAGGGCTTGGACTGCACCGGTTCGGCCCCGGACATGAGCACCGTGCTGACCTTCCGCAAGGCCTGGGAGGGCCGGTCGGCCCTGTCGCAGCTGGACAATACGCAGAGCGTCCCCGGCCTGGGGTATCGCTTCGACCTCAGGGTGCGATGGTGAGGGCGTGATGATGAGGGTTCGATGATGAAGGATAGGATGAACGAGATGGCAGCGGCGGTGGAAGCATGACGTTCAAGACGTGGAATTTCGATGTGGGGCTCGGCGCCGTCCGTTCGGTCGTCCGGGGCGAGGTTGCCGGGTCGGTTCGGCTCGTGGCCTTCGTCCTCCTGGCGCTGGCCGTGTGGGTGGCCGTCTCGTGGACGGCGGATTGGACGGCCGCGTCGGCGTCGAGCCTCGCCGTCCAGGAGGGGCGCTATCGGACCCTCGTGGCCTTGGCCGAGGAGTATCGGGCTCTGGCGCCCGACGCGGGGTCGGGGACGGAGGCCGTCGACGTGCCGACCGTCTTCACCCAGGTCTCCGAGCGCATGTCGCTGGGCAGCCGGGTGAACCGGATCGCGCCCGACGGCAGGAACCAGTCGATCGAGGTGAACCGGCTCTATGCGGAGGAGCTGACGGAGCTGGTGCGGGAGCTGTCCGCGCGCGGCGTCCATTTTCTCTCCTCGGAGATCCGGGCGCTTCCGGCCGGTCAGGAGCGCCTGTTCACGGTCTCCGCGATCATCGGGCCCCTGGGCGCCGAGGGGCCGTCCGCGCGGCGGGAGCCCGACCGATGAGGCTCTTGAAGCGGGCGCTCAGGGCGCTGATCCTTTTGGCAGGCTTTCTGGCGGCGCTGTGGGCCTTCATGCCGTGGCGCGAGGTCGGCTCGTTCGCCATGGCCCTGGCGGCGTCCCGCATGGAGCGCCAGGGGATGATCCTGACCTACTCGGGCGTCGAGGACGCGCGGGGCGGGTTCTCTGTCCGGGACGTCACCCTGAGCGGATTCACGCGTTTTGCCTGCGATTCCCTGACCCTGCGCCCCGGGCTCCTGGCCTCTCTGGCCGCCCTGGCCCCCGTCTGCGAGGTCTCCTTCACGAAGGGGAGCCTGACGATGGGGCAGCCGATGACCTTCGGGGACGGCGGGTTCGTCGTCACGGCGTCCCCGCATGAGGTGCTGTTCGAGGGATTGCGGACGGACGGGGACTTCAGGATCAGCGGGTTTATGACGATCGATCCGGACAGGATGAAGATCGGCCGGGCCGAGGCGGAGCTCCTCGTGCCCGAGTCCTTCGAGGAGAACATGGAGACGCTTCGCAACTTCCTGCCCCTGGAGAAGGAGGGGGACGGCCGGTGGTTCCTGCGCCGCTCCGGTCCCGAGGGAGGGTCGGCCTCGTGAGCGCGAATCTGCTGAGCGGCATCAAGGGCGGTCTTGGCGGCGCGTGGGCGCGCCTGCGTCGAGGAGGGCGCCGTGGTGCTCCTGCGGCCCCCGGACGGCCAGGGTCGGAGGGGGGGAGGCTCTATGCTCTGTGGCTGTGGGTCCTGCCCCTGCTCCTGGGCCTGGCCTTGGGCTGGCTGGCGTCGGTCTGCATCGGCATCGGGCTGGACCGCTCCGGCGGGGCGAAGGGGCCCGCTCCGGCAGCCTCGGCCGGGGCCTCCGATGAGACGGCGAGGCAGATGAAGCGGATGGACGACTTCCTTTCGGCGAACCCGTTCCGCATCTCGCCGATGGTCACGGCGCCGGAGCCGGTCGCGAGGAGCGCCGACGTCGTGGTCACGGGGTCGCTGGCGACCGCCGTGCTGCGCGGCACGCTTCCCCGCGCCGGGGCGTGGCTGGAGGACAAGGGAAAGCTGAGGCTGGTGCTCGTCGGCACGAGTTTCGACGTCTACACCCTCAGGTGGGTGACCTACCGCGAGGCGGTCTTCGTCAGGGGGGAGGAGCGCGTTGTCAAGCGGCTCCTTTACGGGGAGCCGGGCCACTCCCCCGCGGCGGTTGCGCGCGCTTCGGACGCCGCTCCGGCAAACGTCCCGGTGGGCAGCGTCGTGGCGGCCAAGCCCGGAGAGCAGGAGGGGCAGGTGCCCAGCGGGCTCGTCAACGATCTGGTGCAGAACCCGTTCGACGAGCTCAAGAAGATCCGCCTGAGGCCGATGGACGGGGAGGCGGGGCTCGAGATCCAGTGGATCCAGGAGGACAGTATCCTGAGCCAGCTGGGCGTGCGGAAGGGCGATGTGATCAAGTCCGTCAACGGCATTCCCTTCACCAACATGGGGGACATCGCGAACTCCATCAACTCCCTGATGAACAGCGAGCGCTTCGACGTCGAGGTGACGCGGGACGGGAAGCCGACCGCGCTGCGGTACGTCGTGCACTGAGGCGGGGCGCATCCCTTGGTTTCGCGCCGCGCTTTCACGCTGATGGAGGTGCTGGTCGCCGTGGCGATTGCGGGGCTCGTGATCTCGGCGGGGTTTCGGCTGATCGCGCTGTCGCTGCGCTCCCTGGCGGAGGTCCGTCTGGAGCGGGAGCTCGCCGTGGCGGCCCGGAGCATCTGGCTCGAGTTCCGCACGAAGGAGGACATGCCGGACAAGGGCGAGAAGGACGGAGTCTCCTGGGAGACGGAGCTCGACTCCGTGCCCGTTGTGGGCGACATGGAACTGCCCTTCAAGAGGGTCCGGGTGACCCTGCGGGGGCGCTCGATGGTCCTGTACCTGCCGCAGTAGGGACGATGAAGTTGCAGTGATGAAGTTGCAGTGTGGAGGATGCAGAGCGCCATTTTTGTGGAGAGGCCGGCCTGAGGACCGGCGAGCGCGGGCCGGGACGAAGCCTTCGGATTTCGGCAAGGGGGAACGATTCTTGTGAAAAAAATTCATGGAAAGCTTTTGTTGGCGCTGCTGACGCTGTCCCTGCTGGGGGGGCTTTGTCCCGCCGTGGTCCTGGCGGCCCCGGAGGAGGGCGGCCCGGGCGCGGCTCAGCCCTCGGACTCGGAGGAGAGGGACCTGATCGTCGCGGCTCAGGCCATGCGCAAGGCCGGGCTGGTGCAGTTCAACTTCAAGGACATGGAGCTGGTGAAGTTCGTCCGGTTCATGTCGGAGTTGCTCCAGGAGAACATCATCGTGCCCCCGAACATCTCGGCGAAGATCACCATCATCTCGCCCCGTCCCTCCTCGCTGAGCGAGGCGCGGCAGATCATGCTGTCCACCCTGCAGATGTACGGGTTCTCGCTGCAGAATATGGGGTCCTACTCCATCGTGCGGCAGGGCGGGATCAGCCCGTCACCCGACGTGGAGCGCGGCAAGGGCGGCCCTGGGTACGGAGAGGAGACGGTGACCTACATCTTCCCACTGGACTACGTGACCGTGGAGTCGGTCGTCCAGGCGCTCCAGCAGGCATTTGCCCAGACCGTCGTGGTCTTGCCCGTGGGCAACGGGCGCGATGTGATGCTGCAGGGGCGGGCGACGGATGTCAACAAGGGCGTGGACCTCCTGCGCAAGCTGGACACCCCCTCCAGCGCGCGGGTGAGCCGGACCTTCTCCCTGAAGTTCGGGGACGCGGCGACGGTGGCCGCGCAGCTCAACGCCATCGCCCAGACGGGCGGCCCGCTCCAGGGGCTCTCCGCGGTGGCGGACCCCATGAGCCGGAAGGTCGTCGTCGTCGGGGACCGGGGGGCCATCTCCCGCGCCGCGACGATCGTCAAGGAGCTGGACGTGGACTCCAAGGCGGGCGACTTTCACGTCTACAAGCTGAAGAACATCGACGCGGAGGCGGCGGCCGAGCAGCTGGGCAAGGTCCTGGCCGCCTCGGCGATGCTCCAGCCGAACCAGGAGGGCAAGTACCCCCCGACGGTCGTGCCCGACCTGACGACCAACAGCCTGATCTTCGCGGCGACCCAGAGACAGTACGACGCCCTGAAGAAGGTGCTGGCGGAGATCGACGTCCAGGCCAAGCAGGTGCTGATCCGCGGCTTTATCGCGGAGGTCAACGTGACGAACCTGAACCGTGCGGGGATCGACTGGTCCATCGTCGGCGGCCAGATCTGGGACAACGTCATGCTGGGCGGCATGGGCCAGCTGGGCGAGGGCTCCATCCCCTCCCAGTTCATGGGCTGGTTCTCGGAGCTCTCCAAGAAGCAGGAGCTGATCGAGCGCAACGGCTCCACCTATTCCGTCACGAACTACAAGCCGCTGGCGCTGGTCTACTCCACGATAGAGATGCTGAAGAAGTACGACGCGGTGAACGTCCTCTCCGTGCCGCGCCTGATGTGCACGGACAACCGGGAGAGCGCGTTCCAGGTGGGGCAGGTCATCCCGGTGCTGAAGGGCTCCACGTCGGACCTCTCGAACCCCGGCGCGCTCCAGCAGAACTTCGACTACAAGGACACGGGCCTGACCCTGACGGTGACGCCCCACATCCGCAGCGGCAACGTCGTGGCGCTCGACATCAAGCAGACGACGGAGGACGTCCTGACCGCCACGGGCTCGGTGACCCCCGTGACGGCGAAGCGCGAGGTCAAGACCTCGGTGATCGTGGGCGACGGGGAGACCATCATCCTGGGCGGCATCGTCAAGGAGACGGAGAAGTCCCTGCGGCGGCGCGTCCCAGGGCTCTCCTACATCCCGCTGATCGGCAGCCTGTTCCAGAAGGTCTCTAAGGAGAAGGAGAAGATCGACTTCATCATCTTCCTGACGCCACAGATCATCACGGACTCCCGCCAGATGCGGCAGGCGACCCTCCAGGCGGCGGGCGTCCCCTTGTCGGACGACCTGACCTTCACCGTGCCCGTCAGCTCCGACCGGGACCTCGAGCTGAGCCCCGTGGAGACGGAGGTCGACCGCCGATTCCGCGACCTCTACCGGGACAGCCTCAAGAGGCGTTGAGATGTCCGCCCCGGAGACCCTGAAGGAGCCGGAGGCCCTGAGGGAGGAGGCCCGGCCTCTTTCTCCCGCCGAGGCGGCCCCGGCCGCCGACGAAACCCTTCCCCCGCTGCCGGAGGCCTCCGCGGTTTCGGAGCTCCTGCCGGAGGGCATGGGGCTCGACGTGCTGCGCTCCGGGCGGATCGTCCCGCTTCGGGTCGAGGACGGGGTGCTGATCGTCGGCGCGTCGGAGCTCGCGGCGTGGCCGCGCGCCCAGATGCTCGGGGTGGCGCTGGGGTTCCCGGTGGACCTGGAGCTGCGGACCGAGAAGGAGGTCTCGGACCTGCTCCACACGCTCTACGACCTGCGCAGCGTCGCGGCGGACGAGGCCGCGAAGAGGATGGAGGGGATCGACGACATCGACGATCTGAGCCGTGAGGACGTGCTGAGCGACTCGGTGGACGTGCCGGTCATCCGCCTGGTGAACGGCCTCTTCGTCGATGCACTCAAGCAGCGTGCCACGGACATCCATGTGGAGCCCTACGAGGACGAGGTCCTGGTCCGCTTTCGGGTCGACGGGGTCCTCCAGGACCGGCTTCGCCTGCCGCGGACGCACCAGGCGCCCCTGACGAGCCGCATCAAGGTCATGGCCAAGATGGATATCGCGGAGCACATGGCGCCCCAGGACGGCCGCATCGGCATCACCCTGGGCGACCGAGCCGTGGACGTCCGCGTGGGGCTCGTCCCCACCCAGCACGGCGAACGCATGGCCATGCGCCTTCTGGACAAGGGGCATGGCCTGCTGACCCTCGAGGACCTGGGGATGGAGGAGAACGAGCGCGCCGTCCTGGAGGGCCTGATTCGGCGGCCCCACGGGATGATCCTCTTCACGGGTCCCACGGGCTCGGGAAAATCGACGAGCCTCTACGCCATCCTTCAGGCGCTGGCGCGGCCGGAGGTCAACATCATCACGGTGGAGGACCCGGTGGAGTACGCGCTGCCCGGCGTGGCTCAGATCCAGGTGAACGAGAAGGCGGGCGTGACCTTCGCCTCGGCGCTGCGCTCCATCCTGCGTCAGGACCCGGACATCGTCATGATCGGGGAGATGCGCGACTTCGAGACGGCGCACATCGGCGTGCAGGCGTCCCTGACCGGGCACCTGGTGCTCTCGACGCTCCACACGAACGACTCCATCGGGGCGATCGTCCGCCTGGTGGACATGGGCATCGAGCCCTACCTTGCCGCGAGCTGCATGATCGGAACGGTGGCCCAGCGCCTGGCGCGCCGCCTGTGCCCGCACTGCCGGCACGAGGTGGAGCCGCCCGCGCTGATGGCCAAGCAGGGCCTGGAACGGGCCTGGGCGCCCACGGGGTGCCCGGAGTGTCACGGCACGGGCTATCGGGGCCGGATCGGCCTCTATGAACAGTTCGTCGTGGACGAGGTGGTGCAGGAGGCCTTCGTGAACGGCGCCTCGGCCTCGAAGCTGCGGGAGGTGGCGCGCGGGAACGGGTTCCGCACCCTTTGGGAGATCGGCCTGTCGGCCGTCGCCCAGGGCAAGACCTCTCCCGAGGAGCTGGTCCGCGTGGCCGGCGAGGATTAGAGAGGGAACGATGCCGTATTTCAATTACTCGGGCTACGACGCGAAGGGGAAGCAGACGAAGGGCACGATCGAGGCGTCGTCCTCGGTCCAGGCGGTGGAGCGCCTGACGGAGCGTGGCGTCGTGGTGGTGGACGTGGCCGTGGCCGAGGAGCGCAAGCGGGCCCAGGCGGTCCGGCCGCTCTCGCTCGAGGCGCACATCTTCTTCTGCCGCAGCCTGGCATCCTATCTGAAGTCGGGACTGCCCCTGGCGGACTCCCTGAAGATCATGGCGCGCCAGACCCGCGACAAGCACATGAGCGCCGCGTTCGCGTCGCTGCTCTCGGCCGTGGAGGGCGGCAAGAAGTTTCACGCGGCCCTCTCGGAGAGCGGCGCGTTTCGGGAGAGCCTGTGGCGCGTCGTGGAGTCGGGCGAGCAGAGCGGATCGCTGATCTCGGTCCTGGAGCAGGCGGCCGGCCAGTTCAAGCTGGAGGACGGACTGAGGCGCAAGATACGGAGCGCCATGACCTATCCCCTCGTCATGGCGGTGGTCGGGGTCGGGGTCGTCGGCTTCATGCTGACCTACGTCGTCCCGAAGATCGCCGCCCTGTTCGAGGACATGCACCAGACGCTGCCGCTGCCGACCCGCATCCTGATAGCCATGTCGTCCTTTCTGACCTCCTACGGGCTCTGGCTGGTCCTGGCGCTGTTGCTGCTCTGGCTCTGGATGAAACGCAGCGGAAGGAAGCCGAGCCTGCCCTTCATGCGGGGCGTCCGCGAACGGCTGACCCTGGCACTGGTGACGTCGCACCTGTCCACGCTGCTGCGTTCGGGGATTCCACTGGTCCAGGCGCTTCGGATGACGTCCTCGATGGACGCGCGCCCGCAGCGCTGGCTGGACGCGGCGGAGCTGGTCAAGGCGGGGCACCGCTTCGATCGCGCGCTGGAAAAGCAGGGGTTCCCGGAGGAGATCGTCGTCGTCATCCGGGTGGGCGAGATGGGGGGCGAGCTCGCGGAGGCGCTCTCCAACGTGTCGGAGCAGTGCCGGGAGATCGCCCAGGCCAGGATGGAGCGGATATCGACGCTGATGGAGCCGGCGATGGTGCTGATCCTGGGATTCTCGGTGGGGTTCATCGTGCTGGCGATATTGACGCCGGTGTTCGACCTGGCGGGGATCGTGAAATAATAAAACGAAAAACGACTGCCGGGGGCGCCGCCCCCGACCCCGGCGCCCCGATTAGGTTTCTGCTCTGTGTGGAGGTGGCCTGAGTGCCTAAGGTCAAGAAAAGAGTCCTGACAGCGGATACTCTGAGAGAAGAGGCCAGGCGTTTTTGTGAGGAGCAAAGCGTCTTAAATCATGAGGCGCTGATTGGGGTAACGGATGGTAAGGCGGTTGGCACCTATATAGAGCATCTTTTTCAGGAGAGTCTTGGGAAAAAGTATATCTTTCTTCAGGGTAACAGCGCCAAGGGTATTGATTTTCCGGAAGAGGAGCTCAACACGGATCTCAAGGTGACATCCGTCAGGCAGCCTCAGAGTTCTTGCCCTTTCAAAAGCGCCAGGCAGAAAATTTTTGGCTTGGGGTACAATCTTCTGGTGATGGTTTACGACAAAAGGGATACTCGGGATCGATGTGAATTGTCCTTCTGCCATTGCGTCTTCGTCTCTCAGGAGCGCACTGCCGACTATACGATGTCCAGAAGGCTCATTGAGATGAAGGCTGACGGAGCTAATTTGGAGGACATCGTCGCTTTTCTCGGTGACAGGAATTTGCCGGGAGATGAGGTCGTCCTCAGGGAGCTTGCGGAGGAAATCCTTGAAAGGGATTTGACTCAGGGTTATTTAACGGTCTCGAATGCCCTCCAGTGGCGACTTCAATACGGCAGGCTGCTTTCACTCAAGAATCGTGTGTTGGGTGTTATCAACCATGACTGGGATCGATAGCGTTAAAAAGGAATTTGGCGATTACCAGACTCCGGTATCCTTTGCCGAAGAGGTTTGTCTTTTGTTAAAATCGAAAACAGACTTTGTGCCGGATCTTATTCTGGAGCCTACCTGTGGAGTGGGAAATTTTCTAAGGGCAGCCGCAGAATATTATCCCGGCGTTTCCATGATTGGGGTGGACATCAATTCCAGCTCCCTCGAGAGGGCGGCAGCATCTCTTCGAGGGCTCCCCGTTCGTCTTATTCATGAAAACGTCTTTGATTTTGACTTTGCCTCTGACTTTGCCTCCTTGAAGGACGGGGCAGGACGAATCCTGGTGCTTGGCAATCCTCCGTGGGTCACCAATAGCGGGCTTTCTCAGTTGATGGGCACAAATTGTCCTCGGAAAAGCAACTTTAAGGGACTCAGAGGGTTTGAAGCCATAACGGGCAAGTCCAATTTCGATATCTGCGAGTATATCATCCTCGACATGCTTCATCAGCTGAAATCAAAAGAAGTGCTTCTGGGGATGCTCTGTAAGACCTCGGTGGCCTATACTGTCATACAGTATCTTTATAACAGTGGAGCGCTCCCCCTCTCCTTTGTCGAGATGGTTCATTTCAACGCAAAAGAGGTTTTCGGAGTTGCCGCCGATGCCTGTCTGCTGATTTTAATGCTGGACGCACAGATGCGCTGGGAGGGAACCTTTAAACGTTCCTTTATGGGAGGACAGACTTTGAGGTGCTCGGATTCGAGGTGCTCGGAGTCGGAGAGTCTTTCTGCTGGATTTAGGGAGGGGCGTTTTTATACGGATCTTCGGATATATGATGCCGGGATTGATGGCGATAGCTGTGTGGAATGGCGGCAGGGGCTGAAACATGATTGTGCGAAGGTTTTTGAGCTGACTTTAGAGGAGGGGGGGTTGAAAAACGGCTGGGGAGAAGTCGTGTCCATTGAACCTGAGCTCGTTTACCCCCTCATGAAGAGCAGTCACGTAAAAAGGTATGTGCCGGGTCAGCCGTTTGAGACTTACGTCCTCGTAACCCAGCGTTCCATAGGAGAACCTACGGACAGGATTGCCTGCTGTGCACCGAGAGCTTGGAGTTATCTGCAAAGATACGCAAAACTTATAGGAAGCAGAAAAAGTTCCATTTACAAGGGATCGCCGCCATTTTCAATTTTTGGGATCGGCGCTTATTCCTTTGTCCCATACAAGGTGGTGCTTTCGGGGTTCTATAAGGAGCCCCTTTTCAGGCTGGTTCATGCCTGTAAACCTGTGATGGTGGATGATACCTGTTATTTTATTGGATTTGATAATTTTGATGATGCGTATGTTGCGGAGTGCCTCCTCAACTCCAGCGAGGTCAGGAATTTTTTGCGAGGCATTGTAGACCTGTCGGCGAAGCGTCCCTACTCTAAAAAGATCCTGGGGCGGATAGATTTCGGAAAACTGACGGAGCGTCTTGACTATGGAACGTTGAAGGGGCAGGAAAGATCGGAGCAGGGGGCTGTTTTGACGGAGGGGATGTATCATTCTTTTTGCGAGAAATATTGTCGCAAAGACTTTGTGCTAAATTTCTAGGCGATTCCCAGGAGGTTTTTTTATGAACGGCAAACACAGGACAATACGGCGTATGGCCCGCAGGGCGGGCTTCACCCTGATCGAGATCATGGTGGTGGTGGTGATCCTGGGGCTACTGGCGGCGCTGGTGGTCCCCCGGATCGGCTCGCAGGTGGACGAGGCGAAGCGTACGACGGCGCGGACGCAGATCAAGGGCCTCGAGGATGCGGCGGAGCTGTATCGGCTGCACAATGGCTTCTACCCCAGCACCCAGCAGGGGCTCGACGCGCTGGTGAAGGCGCCGACCACCTCGCCCGTCCCCAAGCGCTACCAGGAGGGCGGGTACATCAAGAGCGTCCCCGACGACCCCTGGGGCAATCCCTACATCTACCGCAACAAGAACGGCCGGGTCCAGATCGTCAGCACGGGCCCGGACGGCGAGGAGGGCGGGGAGGGGAATAACGCCGACATCACCAACGACGATTAGCTCTGCCTGGGGAGTATGGAGGGGACGAAAGACGCGCGTGGGACGCCTCGATAAAACCCAAAAAATCAAAAACGGCCGGTCGGCGTTCACGCTCATCGAGATCATGATCGTGCTGGCGATCGTCGGCCTGCTGGCCGGGATGGTCGTCCCGCGCATCTTCCGCTACAGGGAGCCTCCGGCCGTCCGGCTTCAGCGCACGGTCGAGGAGGCCTCGAACTATGCGCTCTCCGGGGTGTCCATCCGTCTGAAGCTGGAGCCGGTCGAGTCCGGCGGACACGGCAGCGTGCGCCGCGGGCGGATCGCCGCCGAGGTGCTGGCCAGGGCGGAGGACCCCGCCGTCCCCGGTCGGGAGAAGCTCGCCTGGTCGCCCGTCAGGCTGACCTACCCTCCCGAGGGCGAGGGCTGGCGCCTCGACCCCGAGATCGTGTATTTCTACACGGACGGATCCTGCACGCCCGCCCGCATCTCGTGGACGCAGCCGGGCGCCCCGGACTCGGACGCCGAGACGTTTCTGCTGACCGTCACCGGCTACCTCTTCGAGCAGGAGCGCCGGAGGTGACCCCGCCTCCAGATCGCGGTTCGACAGCGCCCCGCAGCCTCTCGTAAAGCGCCTCCCGAACGTCCCATCCCAGGGCGGAGGCGGCGTACTCCACCACATTGGCCAGAGCTCCGGGCGCGCCCATGCGCCGTCGCCCCGCCGCGCTCATCCTCGCGAACAGCTCCGGGTCCCCGAGCACCTGCAGCGCACCGTCCGCAAGCGCCTCCGGCGTCGCCTTCACCAGAATCTCCGCATCCCCCAACAGTTTCTTCTGAACCCTCTTGCCCTTCTCGTCGATCGAGACCACGGGGATGCCCAGCCCCGCGCAGAGCTGGTTCGCCGTCCCTCCCAGCCCGAGCAGGAGCGTGGCGCCGCCCGCCGCCGTCGCCACGGGCTCGGCGGTGAGGGCGACGCACAGTGCCTCGCGCCTCAGGGCGGGGACCTCGTCGGGCCCGCCCGGCCCCTCGGGCGCCCAGCCCGGACAGGAGGCGATCAGGCGAGATGCCGAAAGGGTCGGGGCCAGCACCATCCGAAAGGCGCAGGGCCGCGCCGCGTTCAGGAGGACGGCGGCGTCCAGCAGGAGCCGGACGTCGTCGTAGGCTCGAAGGCGGCTTCCCGGCAGCAGCAGGATCAGAGGAATGTCCCCCGGTCTGGGGGGCATCGGCGCCGGACAGGGCGGCGCGTCCCCGAGGAGGTCCATGATGGGGCTGCCGGCGTAGAGTGCGTCGGCCCCGGACCTCCTGAGCTGCGCGGCGCTCTCGGGGTCGCGCGTCCAGGCTCGGAGGACGAGGCGCCGGATCAGGGCGCGCTCCAGACGCCAGTGCCCGCTCAGATGGACGGTCTTGGCGGTGGCGACGAAGAGCGGCCTGGACCTGCAGCCCCACAGGGTGTGGAGGAGCAGGTAGACGTCCCCCACGCACAGCGGCGTGCGCACGAGGCCCCGCAGGGCGCCCCAGGCCCGAAGCTGGTCTCGGACGTGGCGCAGCAGCCCGGCCCTCATGTCTCCCCACAGGTCGCGGAGCCGGTACTTCACCACGCCGCCCGACGGTGTGACGGACGGCGCGGAGCACACGGGAAAGTCCGCGGCCCGATAGGCGTCCCCGCGTCCCACCAGGGGAAAGGCCAGGACCTCCGAGGCGGGGAAGCGCGTGCGGAGCCGCTCCGCCAGGAGCACGCCGATCGCGTCCTCCCCGTATCCGTTTGAGGCCACGACGAGGCGCGGCCTCAGCATGTCGGCCAGGAGGGAGAAGAATCGGTCCGGCTCGTCCAGGACCGCGGTCACACGGGGCACCCGCAGCGGGACCGGCGGACGCCAGTCGGCGGGGAGGTTGTAGAGGTCCTTCTCGGTACAGGTCAGGAACTCCGCGCCGCACCGGGCCCGTTCGGCGGCAAGCTCCTCCAGGTCGTGGCTCCGGTAGCGGTGATGATCCTTGAATCGGCGCTCGCCGACGACCCGGAGCCCCTCGTCCCTCAGGGACCGGGCGAAGCTCTCCGGGTTCCCGATCGCGGAAAAGGCCAGGACGGGAGTAGCGGGCGCCGGGGACTCGCAGGGGTGCAGCGCCCCGTCCCATTCCGCCCAGCCGTCGACCCGGAGCCTGGAGGTGAGGATGCGCTCGGTGGGGACATGGCGCTCCACCGACGCTCGGAGCTCGGCCAATGCCTCCGGATCGGCCTGGTCGACCTTGGTCAGGACGACCAGGTGCGCCCTCTCGAGGGCGGATATGGGTTCCCGCAGGATCCCCGAGGGAATCAGGGTCCCGTTCCCGAAGGGGCAGGTCGCGTCGATCAGGACCACGTCGGCGTCCCGGCCCAGCCGGCGGTGCTGAAAGGCGTCGTCGGCGATCGTGAGCCCGACGCCGCGCCGGCGCAGCTCGCGGACCCCGTCGATGCGGATTGGCGCGATGGCGATGGGGACGTCGGGCAGCCGTCCGGAGAGGAGCAGGGGCTCGTCGCCCGCCGCGCTCCGGTCCCCATTTCCCCCCTCGACGACCAGGACCGTCCCGGACGGGGCCCGCCCCCCGCCGTATCCGCGGCTGACGATGCCGACCCGCACTCCGCGGTCCCGCATGATGCGGGCCAGCATATCGACGAACGGGGTCTTGTTCGTGCCCCCGTAGGTGAGGTTCCCCACGCTGATGATCGGCAGGGGCGGCTCCTCCGTCCGCCTCAGCCCATGCCGGTACAGGAGGTCCCAGAGCGCGACGACGATGCGGTTCAGCCAGGACGCTGGCGCCAGGAGCGCCCAGAGCGGCGAGAACCGCTCCCCCCGGACGTGGCGCATGTAGTTGCGGACGATCGCCCTGCCCAGACGGGTCATGGCAGGGCTTCCTTGTCGGCCTCGTCGAACTGCAGGCGGTGGAGCCGGGAGTAGAGCCCGCCCTCCCGGATCAGGCTCTCGTGCGTGCCCTCCTGGACGATGCGGCCGCCCTCCAGCACCAGGATGCGGTCGGCCGTCCTCACGGTCGAGAGACGGTGCGCGATGACGAAGGAGGTCCGCCCCGCCATGGCGCGGTTCATCGCCTCCTGGACCTGGCGCTCCACGGCCAGGTCCAGCGAGGAGGTGGCCTCGTCCAGGATCAGGATGCGCGGGTCGCGGACGACGGCGCGCGCGATGGCGATGCGCTGCCTCTGACCCCCCGAGAGGGTCACGCCCCGCTCGCCGACCTCCGTGGCGTAGCCCTCGGGCAGCCCTTCGATGAACGAGTCGATGTCGGCGATGTGCGCCGCCCTGCGGATCGCCGACATGAGCTTAGGGTCGGACAAAGGGTCTTGTCCGAGCCCAGAGGAGAGCCCGTAGGCGATGTTGAAGGCGATGGAGCCCTTCATCAGCACCGACTCCTGCGGGACGATGCCGATTTGACGCCGCAGGTGGGGCAGAAGCAGGGTGTCCGCCTCGTATCCGTCTAACAGCACGCGGCCCGACGTGGGGTCGTAGAAGCGGGGGATGAGGTCGACCAGGGTGGACTTGCCCGACCCGGTCGGTCCGACGATGGCGACCCGCTCGCCCGGACGGACGGAGAGGCTGATGCCCTTCAGGATCTCCTGCCCCTCGGTGTAGGAGAAGCGGACGTCCTCGAAGACCACCTCGCCGCGGAGCCGCCCGGGGTCGGTCCGCGCGCGGTCCGTCGATTCCGTGGGGGTGTTCAGCATCGCGAAGATGCGCTCCGTCGCGGCAAGCCCGGTCTGGAGGGACCCCATGCGGCTCATCACGGTGCGGATGGGCTGGACCATGAAGGCGATGTAGCCGATGAAGGCGATCAGCTCGCCGGGCGACAGCGCTCCGCCGATCACGCTCCGGCCCCCGAACCAGAAGACGATGGCGAGCGCGCAGATCAGGAACACCTCGATCACGCCGGAGAGCGACGCCTGGATGCGCACGGCGCGGAGCAGCGCCTCGAAGTTCTCGACGTTGCCGCGCCGGAACCGTTCGAGCTCCTGCTCCTCGGTCGCGAAGGCGCGCACGATACGGATGGCCGAGAACGCCTCGGCGGCGACGGCGGTCAGGTCCGCCAGCCGTTCCTGAACGCGGTGCCCGGCCCTGCGGAGCCGGCGGCCCGCAAAGACCAGAAGCCACGCGACCACGGGCAGCACGACGATGATCAGCAGGGTGAGCCGCCAGTTGATGAAGAGGATGAAGAGGAACATCCCGACGAAGGTGACGGCGTTGAAGACCAGCTCGACGAAGGTGTTGGTGACGAGGTTCTGGAGCGTCGCTACGTCGCCGGTGATGCGGCTCATCAGCTCGCCGACCCGTGAGGCGTGCAGCGTGCGCAGCGACATGCGCTGCATGTGGTCGTAGAGCACGATCCGGATATCCATCACGACGCGCTGCCCGACGTCGTTCATCAGGTATTCCCGCCCGTAGAGCGTCATGGCCTTGAGGACGAAGATCAGGATGACGGAGACGCAGATCAGGTTCAGGGCGAACAGATTCTTGGAGATCAGGACGTCGTCGACCACGCTCTTGAAGAGCCAGGGGGGAAGGATGTTGAGCCCCGAGGAAGCGAGCATGAAAAACACCGCTCCCGCGAGGCGGTACCGGTAGGGAGCGGCGTAGGCGGCCAGCCGACGCGCGGCGCCGGGGTTCTGTGCCGGCATGGATTACCTCCTTGAAAAATATGCGGGACCCGGGGGCTCCGCCCCCAAGCCACCGACCGGGGGATGGGAGCTACACTGCCCGGCGCTTCTCCGCGTCGATGACGACGACCCCCGCGGTCACGGCGCGCCGGCTCACCGGGGAACGCGGCGTCCCTGCGCTTCCAGGGCGTCGCACAGCCGCGCGGCGGCTCCGCCCTCTCCTGAGAGCTCCAGGAGCGCCGCACGCGTTCGGCCGAGCCCCTCCGGGTCTCGCAGCGCGGAGGCGATCCGCAGGGCGAGCGTCTGCGGGGTGACGTCCCCGTACAGCTCGTCCACGATGGAGCGGTTCGCGATGCGGTTCGGCAGGGAGATGAAGCCGTTGTGGCGCGCCAGGATGCGCTCGACCGCCGCGCGGCGTATCCTCCTGCCCACGAATGGCAGGGATGTGGCGAACCCGCGCAGCCCGGCGACGGGGATGTGCTCCAGAAAGGCGTGTGGCGCAGCCGTCAGACCGGGCAGCCCGCAGTGCATCATCTCCAGAGTGTTCGTCCCCGGCTGAGTCAGGGCGTAGTCCGCGCCCCGCATCGCGATGCCCGCCCCGGCCCGGACGGGCTCGAGCCCCGCGTCGCGCCATTCCTCGAGTTCGGAGTCCAGCATGAACGGCGAGAAAAGCGTCCGAACCCGCAGCCTTGGAAACTCGGAACGGAGCGCGGCGACGACGGCGGTCAGCCAGTCCAAGGCCACCCGACGGATGGCAGGCCGACTCCCCGGGAGCAGCAGGAGCCGGGGCGAGTCGGGCTCGTCCGGCCAGTCCCAGGACGCGGCGGAGGGGCTGTGCACGTCCATCTCCAGGGCGTCCCGGACGAGATCCCCGATGGAGCGTGCCCCGGACTTGCCGGAGATGCCCGAGGCCATCGCCGGGCAGGCCGTGAAGACCGCCTGCGCCCGGTCCAGGCCCTTTTTGGCACCGTAGGTGTAGACGAACAGGGGCGCCTTGGCGGCGTGCGCGAGGTGGGTCCCGAACATCAGGTCCCCCCCCAGCTGCAGGACGTAGTCCGTCCGTTCGGCCCCGAGCCCCCGCCAGGTCCGCGCAACGCCGCTCGGGCCCTCGAGCTTGTCGACCCCCAACAGCGAGGCGACCTCGCGCTCCCGGCCCGACGCGAAGGGGCAGGGCAGGAGCCACAGGGAGACGGAGTGCCCCCGCAGGCGCAGCTCCGTCGCCATCGGCCTCGCCCAGTCCCACAGCTCTCCGGGTCCGTTCGTCAGTATGGAGACCCTCATGTTCGCATCACCGCTCCCCCTCGCGCTCCTCCTCGTCCCGCTCCCTGCCGGGCGTCGGGACAATGCCGATTTACGGTAAAATAGCCTCCGCCCAGAACCCGGCGGCGTTCCCGACGCCCATGGCGTCCCGGCCCTCCTCCATGCGGCGGTCGGCCTCGGAGCGAACGGCGGGGTCGTCGGTATAGCGGTACAGCTCCTGGACGATCCGTTCGGGCCGCGCGTCGCCCCGGAGCAGCTCCGGGTAGAGCGGCGTGCCGGGCGGACCGGCCAGATAGTTCGGGATCGAGATGTAGGGGATCCGTACCAGCGCGCGCGCTATGGCCCAGGAGACCGCGTTGCCGTTGTAGATCACCACCATGTAACGGCGCAGCAGCATCGCCTCCACCGCGACCGTCCCGCTGACCCCCGCGACGGCCTCCGCGGCTTCCATCAGCTCCCGGCCCTCTCCGTCCCACGTCTCGAACCCCTCGAGGCGTTCCCGGAGCTCCGCGGCGAGGGCGGGCGAGAGGCCCGGCGCGATGGAGAAGATCGGAAGCCGTCCATCGTCCCTCAGGATCCGGGCCGCGCCCATCAGCCGTTCCAGGTGGTAGCGGATGTCGTACCGCCGGCTCCCCGGCATGAGCGCGATGACGCGCGCGCGCCCGGTGCGGCGCCGAAGCGCCTCGGGCGCACGGCAGCCCTTCAGCCCCTCGACCAGCGGGTGGACCGCCCAGCGGGAGTTCACGCCCCGCTCGGCCAGGTAGCGGTGCTCGAAGGAGAAGAGCGGCAGGCACAGGTCAAAGTCCCGGCGCAGGGCCCGGACGCGCCCGCTGCGCCAGGCCCAGACGGTCGGGGTCGCCAGGTAGACGGTTTTTCCCCCGTAGCCCGCGCACCGTAGCCTCGATACCAGGCCCAGGTGAAAGTCCGGGCTGTCGACCACCACGACGGCCTCCGGCCTCCGCTCCAGGATGGCCCGGACCATCGTGCGTCGCAGCTGGAGGAGGCGCGGGATCGCGGGCAACACCTCCGTGATGCCCATCAGCTTGAGCTCCTCGTAGCTCCAGCGGGGAAGGTCCGGCGCGAACTCCCCGCAGGCCTCCTCGGTCCGCGGCCCCATCATGCCCCATATCCGGCCCCTCAGGGCCGACCTTCGCCTCAGCAGCGCCCGGACGAGCCCGGCTGCGTAGAGGTCCCCGCTGACCTCTCCGCAGCTCACGAAGAGGGACACGACCGCATCCCCCAGACGGCGATCCCGCAGGCGTCGGCGCTTTCGAGCGTCCGATCCGGCTCCAGGACCAGGGTCCGCCCCGCCTCGACGGCCAGGCAGGTCAGCCCCGCGCGCCTCATGGACTCGATGGTCCCGGGCCCGACGGTCGGCAGGTCGTAGCGCAGGTCCTGGTCGGACCGCATCATCTTGACGACGACGCCCCGGCCCGACAGCGCGCCGCAGCGCCCGATCATCGCGTCCGTCCCCTCCATCGCCTCGATGGCCACGACGGCTCGGTCCGCCACCACGATCGCCTGGCCGAAGGAACAGGGCAGCGTGACGCTCAGGACCTCCGCCCCGTATCGGACGTCCTGCAGCTCGGCCTCGGTCGGGGCGCGGGAGCCCAGCCGCCCCTCCGGCGCCAGGAACTCCGGCAGGATCTGCCAGTAGGGGAGGACGGCGATGCCCTCCCGCTCGAACGCCTCTACGATCGACCCCAGAAGCGCATGGTCGTCCCGCGGCGTGGCGGAGAGCACCGAGCGGGTGAGGGGGTCGAAGAGGGCGGGCAGGAGGTAAATCGTCCTCTTGGCGATGTGCCCGGCCATGATGAGGCGCTCTGAGCCGCGGCGCCGCGCCTCGCGGACGACGCGCCCCAGACTCGGGAACCGGAGATGGACCACGGCCTCGGACCATGGGGCGAGCGCCCCGTCGTCGCCCCTCAGGGTGACGACGACGGGAGGGGTCCCCCGCTCGTGGAGGCGCCTCGCGATCTCCACGGGCAGCGCGCCCTCCCCGGCGATCAGGACGATCCGGCCCTCCGGTGCGCTCATCGGTCCACCCGGCGCGCGAAGAAGACCGCCACGATCATGAACACCAGGTTGGGGGCCCACGCGGCCAGCGAGGGCCAGATCGCCCCGGCCTCGCCGAGGGCGCGGCACATCGACATCACGACGTAATAGGCGAAGACGATGACGACGCTGATGCCGAATCCCATCCCCGAGCCGGACCGGCCCTGGCGCGACGCGCCGAACCCCGCGCCCAGGACCGCCATGATGACGCAGGCCCAGGGAACGGCCAGCTTCAGGTGAAACATCACCCAGAGCTTCGAGAGGTCCGACCCGATCATGCTGGCCTGGCGGATGTAGGCCCACAGCTCGTGGGCGCTCATGTCCACCGGGCGCCTCGTGCTGCGCTGGATCTGCTCGGGCGAGAGGTTCAGCGCGAGCCGCTGCCGCTCGAAGCGGAAGAGCAGGTTGATGTCGCCCCGGCTGTTGACGTCGTAGACGCGGCCGTCCTCGATCCACCACTGCCCGTCCTTCCAGACCCCCTGCTGCGCCACGGAGGTGCGCACCAGGCGTCCGCCCTCGAACTCGTGCACCATGACGTCCTTCAGGATCCCCTTCCTCGTGTCCATCTGGTTGACGTAGAGAACCCGCCGGAGCTCCCCGCCGCTCTCGTCGCGCAGGAAGACCTTCTCCTGGAGCGCGGATGCCTGGTTCTTCATCACCTCGTACTTGAGCAGCCGGTCCGCGGCGAGGGATGTGAAGGGCACCACGGTCTCGTTGAAGGCCAGGGTCCCCAACGAGACGAGGAGCGACGCGACGACGATGGGCCGGAGCACGCGCGAGAACGGGATGCCCAGGGACTTCAGGGCGATCAGCTCGCTGCCCGCGGCCAGGCCGGTCATCCCCAGGAGTGCGCTCAGCAGCGAGGACATGGGGAAGGTCATGGCGACGACCTCCGGCAGGCGGTAGAGGAAGAGGCGCGTCACGACCCCCAGGGAAACGCCCTGTTCTATGATCAGTCTCGCCGCCTGGAAGAGCAGGTCGCCCGCCACGAAGATCAGGGTGAAGATCAGCACCCCGAACACGAAAGGACCGGCGACCGCCTTCAAGACGAGGCGGTCCAGGATGTGCAGGCCCAGCGGGGAGAGGCCCCCGGAAATTCTCACGGGAACCTCCGAATCAGGAGCCGAGCGTGTATTTGGCCCGCATGTTCTCGTCGACCCGTTTCACGAGGTCCTCCGCGTTCGGGATTCCGGGCCCACCCTTGACGAAGTCCGTCACGCGGAGGATCACCGCGGTGGCGAGCGAGGGGTGGGACAGGCAGAGCGTGCGCATGAGCGTTTCGAGCTTGGCGATGACCACCTCTGCGGCGTCGTTGTCGGTGTCTATCAGGATCAGGAAGATGTCGCGGGGCCCCGTGGAAAAGGCGATGTCCGAGGTGCGCAGGCTGGTATGCACGGCGTGGCAGTAGGCGCGGAAGGCATCCTCCACCCACGGGTCCGAGTCCGACGAGGGAGGAAAAGAGATTCTCATCAGGACTGACGTCAGAAAACGGCCGTAGCGCCGGACGCGGTACAGCTCCTCCTCCAGGCGCCGCATCGCGTAGCCCCGGGTGTGAAGGCCCGTGATGGGGTCGACGAAGGAAACGGCCTGGGGGGCGGCGTCGGGCAAGGTCTTCGGCTCGAGCCGGAAGCAGATGCGGCTGTTCTTCATCGGCTGTTGATGAACGTTCCATGCTTTCTCGCCAAGCATCGCCGTTCCCGCCCCCGGCGGGAGGAGCATCGCAATGTTCAAGGATAACGCGGCCTCCCGGGAGATTCCCGCGAGCTCGAGCAGGGTGTCGCTAATGGTTAGGATGTTCCCGGTATTGTCGGTGATTGCGAAGGGGACCGGCAGGTCGGAGTCCTGTACGCCCTCCTCGGGTTTCTCGATGGGGGCAGCCTTGTAGGGGTGGTAGTAGTAGAGCGTCGTCAGGACAACCGCCCCACAGACGGCCATGGTCACGCCCACCCACTGGAGCCGGGCCCCGAAGCTGACGGACAGGGGACAGAGCAACAGCCCCTGCGCGATGAGTTGAACCGGGATGTACCCCCCCTTGGCGCCCTGGAGGATGAACAGGGCGTAGAGCGCGGTCAGAGTGACGAACAGCAGCCCGATCAGCCCCCAGAGCGAGGCGTCCACGGGGCCCGATTCCAGGGGAGAGCCCAGGGATCGGACGACGAGGATCGTCGGAATAGCTACTATGGGAGGCAGGAAAAGCCACTTTATGAGGCTGACAGAGCGTCCCATGGCGTTAACGGTATTCCAGGGTCTCTCCGGAGGGGTAGCTCAGGGTGTACTCCACGACGATCTTCCGGATCTCGCCGGGTTTGACGGACAGTTTCCACGAGATGCGGTTCTCCGCGTCGCGCTCCGTGGGCTCGGGGTCTATTTTGAGGACCTCCAGCTTGATCTTTTCGTCCACCGGGATCGGAAGCCGGTCCCGGACGGTGACCTCCCGCTCCGAGTCCATGCCGCTGGACACCTCCAGGGTGTAGCCGCTCTTGAAGATGCCCGAGCCCCCCAACCAGGAGCTGCCCGTGCTCTCCACCAGCGGGGTCTTTTTCGCGCTGAGCCTCGAGGCAGAGCCGAAGGGAAGCCGGGCCTGCCCCAGCCCATACTCCGGTACGTCGGTGTAGCCGGACGGACGACCGTCCACGCGCAGCTCCGCGCGCCCCGGCATCAGGGGCGTGGTGATGGCGTCCATGCTGGCGATAATCCAGCCTTTGGAGCGCTGTTCGGGGATCAGGACCAGGGTGGGCGTGCTCTCGAGCGACAGGGCGCCAAGCGCCACGTCCGACGGCGAGCCGTCCCCCTCGAGCGTCCCCCGCCCCAGGACGGTCACGTTCGAGAGGGTGGAATCGATCACGGGAAGCCCAGCGCCAAACTCCACGGCCTCCTCGTCCTGGTCGTCCATTGTGCCTGACGCTCCCCTGAGCATCTCTTTGTGGGAGACGGCAGCCATGGGGGCGGGCGCAGAGAGGCCATAACCCAAAACGGAAGATTCCCTGACCGGCACCGGATGCTTCGGCCGCAATGCGACCCGGAGCGGGTCCAGCACGGGCGGCGAGACCGAGTCCTCGGGCTGCCTGGAGTGGAAGGTCAGGTCCCCCGAGTAGTCGATCCCCGTCCCCTGCGCGGCGGACGCGAACATGTGGACGTCGATGGCCCCCGTCGCGCTGTTCAGGTCCATGACGTACCGCAGCCCCCAGCGGGCGGCGTCCGTACGGGCCTCGAAGAGCAGCGGCTCGCGTGTGTTCGCGCGTCCGCTGACCTGGACGATCTGGTTGGACCGCCGGGGGCTCCGGGACTCGAGCTCCGCCTCCAGGCGCTCCAGCTCCTCCGTCTCCAGGCGCAGCATCTCCGTCAGGTCCGCCAGGTCGTTCTCGACCTTCAGACGGAGGGCCTGAGCGTCCTCCATGTAGCGGATCAAATCCTTGCCCTCGATTTCCTTGATCTGAGCGCTGCTCACGTTCAGCATCGCGCGGGTCTGCTCCAGGGAGGCCGCCTTCGCCTTCAGAAGGGCGACGGCCCTGGCCTGGGCGTCCGTCCGCTCCTTCAAGGGGGCAAGAGAGGGGGGGATCCAGCCCTTGCGCCCCTGCTCGATCACCTGGAGGTCCGAGACCCCCGTGAGGTTCAGGAGGCGGACGCTCGCAGCGTCAAAGGCGCCGGGGAGCTCGAACCGGAAGGAGTCCTCCGTGGGGGCGAGCTCGAAGACGAACCGCGCGCCCCTGGGATAGACGTCCACGGAACGGACCGCCGGGGTGTCCGCCGCACAAGGACGGGCGAGGAGCATGAGGGCTCCCGCGAGGAGCACCACCGGCAACATCGGGAAACTGCCTTTGAATATCATGATGAACGGGACCTCCTTGATTGTTCGTCGGGATGTTCGGGCTCAAAGACCGGCCTACCGGGCCACAGGAGATTTGTCGGGACGGTATCCCGGAGGGATCGCATGCGGTCCCGCGCCTATTTTAACACGCTGTCCCGCATACGGAAGCCTCGTCCGCTTGTCGGACGGGATGAGATATGCTATAGTTCCACGGTATGTCGCGTGTCAAGCAGAGGCTGCCCCCTCTCGCCCGATGCGGCGCCTCCCGTCGGTGGAGGCTGTTGCCGGGCCGTGCGAGATTGTGCAAAGCGTTTCCCTCAATAGAAATAACGGCAGGGGGGAGATGCGTGAAGCGCAGATTGTCGGGGGCGGCCCAGGGGCCGGCCCCGATTTTTTTATTTTTATGGAGGTGAGGCGTTATATTCCCCAGGACCGAAGAGGATGCGCCGAGGGTCAATCAGGAGATCACTGCGCCGCAGGTGTTGTTGGTGGACGAGAACGGGGTGAAGGTCGGACAAATAGATACGGCTGAGGCCGTCCGGATGGCCGAGGAGCGGATGCTGGACCTGGTGGAGGTCGCCCCCCTGGCCAAGCCGCCCGTTTGCCGGATCATGGATTACGGCAAGTATCGTTACCAGCTTCAGAAGAAGGAGAAGGATGCCCGCAAGAAGCAGAAGGTCCAGACCCTCAAGGAGATCAAAATGCGCCCCAAGATCGACGAGCACGACTTCAACTTCAAGGTGAAGGCGATCCGGAGCTTCCTCGAGGAGGGGCACCGCGTCAAGGTCTCCGTCTTCTTCAGGGGGCGGGAAATGGCCTTCCTCTCCCGTGGCGAGGAGGTCCTGAACCGCGTCATGGCGGAGTGCGGCGCCCTGGGCAAGGCGGAGGGCAGCCCTCGGATGGAGGGGCGCTATATGCGCATGATGGTCACCCCCGCGCCCCAGTCCGCAAGGCCGGCTGCGCCCAGGGAGGGGGCCGAATCCACCCCCAGAAAGGCCGTGTCCGGTCCGAAGCCCGAGGCTCCAGCCTCGGCTGTTTCCGAGCGGGACTGAGGGCCGGTCCCGGGCCGAGGGCAGCGCAAATTTTTCGGGGAACACGTTCCCCGTGCACGGAAAGTGTACTGAAACAGTGTACTGAAAAGGAGAAATGTTTCATGCCCAAACTGAAATCGCACTCCGGTGCCAAGAAGAGGTTCAGCCGCACTGCGACCGGCAAGCTGTCCTACCGCAAGGTCGGCCGCAGGCACATCATGGTTCACAAGGGCCCCAAGCGCCTTCGCTCCCTGCGCAAGTCGGGTTATGTCAGCGACACCCTGATGGAGCAGATGAACAGGATGCTGCCCTACGCCTAGTGTGTGGGGCCCGTTCGGGAATTTTGGGGGAGGATGATTGAACCATGCGCGTCAAGGGTGCATCGGCAAGCAATAAGAAGAGAAAGAAGCTTTTTTCCATCACCCGGGGCTACTGGGGACAGCACAAGAACGTCTACCGGCGGGCCAAGGAGGCTTACCTTGCGGCGTTGTCCCGTGCCTACGGGGACCGCAAGCGCAAGAAGCGCGACTTCCGCCGCCTCTGGATCACGCGCATCAGCGCGGCGACCCGTTCCGAGGGGATGAGCTACAGCGTGTTCATGAATGGTTTGAAGAAGGCCGGGATCGTCATGAACCGCAAGATGCTCTCCGAGCTGGCCATTCACGACATGGAGGCGTTCCGTAGCCTCATGGGGCAGGTCCGGTCCGCTCTGGAGCAGTAGTTCCAAGCAGTTTTTCCCATATTTTCATTTTCCATGATAGGGCTCCAGGGTCGATGGCCACGTGTCCCTGGATGAAGACTTGAATGAAAATGGATGAAGGCTGTATGGGGGCGGTCGGAGCCCGGCGCTCCGCTCCGCCCCCGATTTTTGTTACGAGGAAGGGAGGCAGAGGCGGTTGAATGCGTTGATTGAGGGAATGAGGGAGGTACGGGCCTCGTTTGACGAGGCGCTGTCCTCCGTTGACTCCACGGAGGCGCTCGGCGAGCTGCGGGTGCGCAACCTGGGGAAGAAGGGCGCGCTGACCGTTCTGCTGAAGTCGCTGGGGAAGCTGAGCCCCGAGGAGCGCCCCGTGGCCGGCGAGCAGCTGAACGCCCTCAGGGACGAGATGGAGCGGACGATCGAGGCCAAGGGGCGCGAGCTTCGCGCGCGGGAGAACGAGGCGCGCGAGGTCGGGGAGCGCATCGACGTGACGCTGCCCGCGAAGGGCCGCTGCGGCGGGTCCTTCCACCCCGTGGCCCAGACGATGCACGAGATCGTGGAGATCCTGCAGGGGATGGGGTACTCCGTCGCCCTGGGGCCCGAGAAGGAGGAGGAGCTCTACAACTTCGAGAGCCTGAACATGCCCTCCTGGCATCCGGCCCGCGACATGCAGGACACCTTCTACTTTCCGGACGGGACCCTGCTGCGCACGCACACGTCGCCCGTACAGGTGCGCTCCATGCTGAGGTACGGCGCGCCGCTGCGGATCGTCTGCCCCGGAAAGGTGTACCGGCGGGACAACGATCCCACGCATTCCCCAATGTTCAACCAGATAGAGGGCCTGATGATCGACAAAGACGTGTCCTTCCCGGTCCTGAAGGGCACGCTGAGCGGCCTGATGGACGCCTTCTTCGGCCGGAGCCTGAAGAACCGCTTCCGCGCCAGCTACTTCCCCTTCACGGAGCCCTCGATGGAGCTGGACATCGAGTGCGTGGAGTGCGGCGGGGCCAACGCCCGCTGCCGGGTCTGCAAGGGGACGGGCTGGCTCGAGGTCTGCGGGATGGGGATGGTGCATCCGTCGGTCGTCCGGGCCGGGGGCATCGACCCGGAGAGGTACAACGGCTTCGCGTTCGGCATGGGGCTCGACCGCATGGCGATGCTCAAGTACGGCATCAACGACCTGCGCCTGCTGTTCGACGGCGACGTCTCCTACTTTCTGTCGGGAAGGGACGCTTAAATGGGAGGGACGCTTAAATGCTCGTATCCTGGAATCTGCTGAAGGACTTCATCACCCTCTCCGCGGGGCCCGAGGAGGCCGCCGAGCGGCTGACGATGGCGGGGGCCGAGGTCGAGGGCCTGGAATACACGGCCCGGAACCTGAGGGGCGTCGTCGCCTCCCGCGTCCTGTCGCTGACGCCGCACCCCGCGAAGGAGAAGCTCCTCGTCGCGCGCCTGGACACCGGCCGCGGCGAGTCCGTCTGCGTCACCAACGCGGAGAACGTGAGGGCCGGGGACCGCGTGTTCTACGCGCCGCCGGGCTCGACGCTGCCCGACGGCACGGAGCTGGGCGTCCGGGACTTCCATGGCCTGGAGAGCGCGGGGATGATGCTCTCCGCGGCCGAGCTGGGGGTCCCCGAGGCCGACGACGCGGACGGCATCCTGATCCTGCCTGCGGACGCGCCCGTCGGGACGGAGGCCTGCACGCTCTACGGGCTCTCGGACACCATCCTGGACGTCTCCATCACCCCGAACCGGGGCGACCTCCTGAGCATCTGGGGCATCGCCCGGGAGCTCCGGGGCCTCTTCCCCGACGCGAAGCTGAACGCGCCCCGGTGCCTGGAGGCCCAACCCTCCGGGAACGACCGGGACTGGCCGGACGCGCAGCGGTTCGGGGCGATATCCCTGCCCGACCCCGGGTGCTTCTGCTATCACCTGGGCCTGGCGACGGGCGTCGCGATGGGGCCCTCGCCCCTGGAGGTCCGCGTGGCGCTGGTGCACATGGGCATGAGGCCCATCTCAAACATCGTGGACGCGACCAACTACGTCATGCTGGTGCTGGGTCAGCCCCTGCACGCGTTCGACCTGAACACCCTGCCCGCGCGGGAGATCACCGTGAGGGCGGCCGGGGACGGCGAGCGCATGACGACGCTGGACGGCAAAGAGCGCGTCCTGACGGAGAGGGACATGCTGATCACGAGCGGCGGCGAGCCCATCGCCATCGCCGGGGTCATGGGCGGGGACCGCACGGAGATCCGCGGCGACACCCGGGCTGTGGTGCTGGAGAGCGCCTCCTTCTCCCCGTTGCGCGTGGGGCACACGGCACGGCGGCTGGGCATCGCCTCCGAGGCGGCGTTCCGCTTCGCCCGCACCGTGGACCCGACCCTCAGCGCGCGCGCCCTCTCCCTGGCGCTCGAGCTGATGCGCGATTGGAGCGGAGCGGAAATAGGCTACCGCGTGCGCTCCGCGTCCAACGATTTTCCAAAGCCCAAACCCGTGACCCTGACGAAGAAAAATCTTCAGACTTATCTGGATTGGGGCGACATGGACGCCTCCACCTCCATCCTGGAGGGGTTCGGGATACGAGGCGGGGACGGTACGGACGAGGCGCGGACCTTCGTGCCGCCGACCTGGCGCCCGGACATCACGATCGAGGAGGACCTGATCGAGGAGGTCGGGCGTTTCCGCGGCTACAACGACGCCCCCGGGCGTCTGCCGGGCGAGCCGCCCCGCGGTGGGGACAGGGGCGAGCCGATGCGCCTGTCGGCTCTCGTGCGCTCCTGCCTCGTCGCGCGCGGGTACGTGGAGGCGGTGACCTACAGCTTCCTGCCGGAGGATTTCCCCCAAAAACTGTTGCTCCCGGAGGACGACTTGCGGGCCTATCCCCTGACGCTGGCGAACCCGATCAGCCAGGACCAGATCGCCATGCGGACCACGCTGGTCCCCGGGCTGCTGGGCGGGCTCAGGACCAGTGCCGCCTCCGGCTGGCGCGGGGCCGTTCGGCTCTTCGAGCAGGGGCGCGTCTTCCTGAGGACCGCGCCCGGCGCGTCCACGCACGTCGAGCACGATGCCGTCGCGGGCCTCGTCTTCGACGGGACGGACCCCCGGACACCCTGGAAGGGGCAGGGGGAGGACTTCTACAGCGTCAAGGCCGACGTCGCCGCGCTGCTGGAGGGCTGCGGGCTGACCCCGCGCTTCGCCGCCGAGCGGCAGCCCTTCGGGCACGGGGGGCAGACCGCCGAGATTCGGGCCGCGGCCCCGGACGGGAGCGTCCGGTCCCTGGGGTGGCTGGCTCGTCTCAAGCCCGCCCTGGAGCAGGAGCTGGGCCTGGGGGGCGGGGCCGTCGTCCTCTTCGAGCTGAGGCTTTCGGAGCTCGAGGAGCTCCGAAGGAACTGCCGGCCCGTGCTTCGTCCTGCAAGCGCGTTCCCGGCCTCGCTCCGGGACATCTCGATGCTGGCCCCGGCGGAACGGACCCAGGAAGAGGCGGCGTCCGACATCCGCGTGGCGGCGCGCGGCGCGGCGGGGTGGGATATTCTGGACGAACTGAGGCTCTTCGACGTCTACGAGGGCAAGGGGATCCCCGAGGGGTTCCGAAGCCTCGCCTTCTCGCTCTCCTACCGCGCGCCCGACCGGACCCTCAACGACGAGGAGGTCGAGCGGGTTCACGGCATGGTGCGCGACACCCTGGTCCAAAAAGGGTACAATATGCGTTAGGGATGCGGACGGGTACGGCTGGGATACGACCGGCCGTGCCCGACACGCCCGGACGGAGTGTGCCGGAATGGGGGTTGGAGAAGGGATGGGCTTGGTGGAGCCGAGGAGTATCGATACCCTGATCGATCAGCTTGGGGAGAGGATCGACGTGCTGATCCAGGAGCGGGACGACCTCAGGGAAGAGGTTGAGCGCCTTGTCGCCTATGCCGCCGAGCGCGACGAGGAGTGCGTGAGGACCCGGCAGGAGATGCAGCGGGCGCTCGAGGCCGCGAACGAGGAGGCCCTGCGCGCGGAACGCGGTGGGTCGGAAATAGAGGCGAAGCTGCGGAACCTGAACGAACGCCTGATCGACCTCGTTAAGGAAAGACGGCGAGGTTGAGCTCCAGTGTGCGCCTCCAGAAATATCTGGCTCACGATTGGGAAGAAGAACTACAGCGTTGAGACCACCCTGGATCCCAGGGCGGTGGAGCGCATCGAGTCGCTGGTCGCGGCCGCCTGCGATTCTCCGGCAAAGGGGATAGAACAGGAGGAGCTTCTGATGCTCACCTGCCTGCAGTTGGCCTATTCCCTGGACAAGGCCGCTTCGGCCCTCGAGGGCCTGTTGAAAAAGGTGGAATGAGGCGCCCAGCTCTACTTTTGACCTGGCGCTTCCCTAAAGCCCGACCTCCTGCCAGGCGCCATCGATCCACTGGAGCGCCGAGCGGAAGCCGAACCGCCTCAGGACCTCGGCGGCCTCCGGGATGAAGCGCAGGAGGGCCTGGGCGTCGTGGCAGTCCGCCTGCAGCGTCAGGAGGCGGTTCTTCTCCCGGAGCCGGCGCAGCAAAAAACCGTCCGGGTACGGCCGTCCGCGCCAGCGGAACCCGCTGGCGTTCAGCTCCGGGACGCACTCGCTCCCGATCACGACGTCCAGCGCCTCCAGCGCGGCCCTTCGGTACGCCTCGTCCTCCTTAAAAAAGCGCTCGTCCGCGTTGAACTTGCCGATCAGGTCGAAGTGCCCGACGACGTCCGGGCGCTGGGTCCGCACCATGTCCGCAACGCTCGCGTAATAGGCCCGGATGGCGCTCTCCGGGCCCCCCGTCGCCGCCAGGAGCGCTGCGAACCGTTCCTCGTCCCAGTCCACGGAGAGATATTCCCCGCCCACCTTCAAAAAGTGCACGGAACCGATCAGAAAGTCGTAGTCCGAACGGCGGGCCACCGGGGCCAGATAGTCCTGCTCCATCCCGAGGACGATGCGGATGGTCCAGGCGTACCTCTCCCTCAGGTCCAGGATCGTCCTTCGGTACTCCGCCTCGGACCTCAGGGACCCCTCGTCGAAGGGGGCCGGGGAATGGGCGCTGAAGCCCAGGTCCGTAAGCCCCGCGGCGACGGCCGCCCGAACCATCTCCTCGGGCGTGCTCCGGCCGTCGCAGAGCGTCGTGTGGTTGTGAAGGGTCGAGCGGATCACCGAAGCGTCTCCTGCTTCACCTTGTGGTCGACGACATGCCGGGAGGCCAGCTCGCCGCGTACCTCGTCGAGGGTCACGCCGCACTGCACCATCAGCACGAGGGCGTGGTAGCAGAGGTCCGCCAGCTCGTAGACCGTCTCCTCCCTCGACCCCTTCATGGCGGCGATGACGACCTCCGTCGCCTCCTCGCCGCACTTCTTCAGAATCTTCTCCAGCCCCTTCTCGAACAGGTAGGTGGTGTAGCTGCCCTCCGGCCGCCTCTCGTTCCGGTCCTGGAGCAGCCGGTACAGGTCGTCGACCGTGAGGCACGGGGCCCCTCCCGCCTCCGCACCGTCGAAACAGGAGTCGGTCCCCCGGTGGCAGGCCGGCCCGTCCTTCACCACCTCCACCAGCAGCGCGTCCCCGTCGCAGTCGGGCCGCACGGACGCCACGCGCTGGACGTTCCCGCTCGTCTCCCCCTTGCGCCAGAGCGTCCCGCGGCTGCGCGAGTAGAAGCAGGTGCGCCCCTCGCGCAGGGTGATCTCCAGGCTCTCGCGGTTCATGTAGGCCAGCGTCAGCACCTTCCGGCTGCGGAGGTCCTGGACCACCGCCGGGATCAGCCCCCGCTCGTCGAACCTCAGCGCGCCGACGTCGAGTTCGAGGTCCGTCCTCATATCCGGCCTATCCTTCCTTTCGGCCCTCGGGCGGCTCCTCGATGCGGACCGGGACCCCCCGCTCCCTCAGATAGCGTTTCAGCTCCGGGATGAGGACCGTTTTCGAGTGGAAGGCCCCGGCGGACAGGCCCGCGCCCACGGCGGGGATCCGGAAGACCTCGGCGAAGTCCTGCATCGTCCCCGCCCCACCGGAGGCGACGATCGGGACGCTCACGACCCGTCCCACGGCCTCGAGCATCGGCAGGTCGAAGCCGCCCCGGACGCCGTCGGTATCGATGCTGTTCAGGACGATCTCCCCGACTCCCAGCTCCTCGCCCTGACGGGCCCACTCCAAGGCGTCCCGCCCCGTGTCCGTCTGCCCGCCCTCCGCGAACACGCGGTAGACGTCCCCCACCCTGCGCACGTCCATCGACAGCACCACGCGCCGGCTGCCGTACTTCTCGGCCGCCCGTCGGAGGAGCTCCGGATCGCGCAGCGCCCCGGAGTTCACGCTCACCTTGTCGGCGCCGCAGTCCAGGACCCGGTCGAAGTCCTCCAGGCCCACGATGCCCCCGCCCGCCATGAGCGGGATGTGGACGCACTCCGCGACCCGGCGCAGGAGCTCGATGAAGATAGGCCGGCCCTCCCGGCTGGCGGCGATGTCGTAGAACACCAGCTCGTCCGCCTGGTTGTCGTCGTAAAAGCGGGCGAGGACGACGGGGTCCTCCACGTCGCGCAGCCCCTCGAAGCGCACGCCCTTGACGACCCGTCCGTCCTTGATGTCGAGACAGGGGATGATACGTTTGACAATCATGATTCTTCCTCCAGTTCGCGTAGTTTGCAAACGAGTTCCTCCAGACGAAGCCGCCCCGCATAGAGCGCCTTGCCGACGACGGCCCCCGAGACCCCCAGGCCGCGCAGCGCGAGGAGCTCCTCCAGCGACGCAATCCCCCCCGAGGCGATGACGTTGGGGATCCCTGCGGTCCTCAGCCGCTCGTACAGCGCGAGGTTGGTCCCCTCAAGCCTCCCGTCCTTCGCGATGTCGGTCGCGATGACGGTCGTGACGCCGCGCGCCGCCAGTCTACCGCAAAACTCCAGCCCGTCGAGGCCCGAGCCCCGCTCCCAGCCGTGGGTCATGACCTCCCCGTCCAGCAGGTCGACGCCGACGGCGACGCGGTCCCCGAACAGCTCCAGGCAGCGGTCGAGAAAATCCGGGTCGGAGACGGCCGCCGAGCCCAAAATCACCCGTCCGGCCCCGGCGTCGAGATAGGCCCGGGCGCGCTCCTCCGTGCGGATGCCGCCGCCGACCTGGACGAAGAGCTCCGTCTCGCGGACGATCGCCTCGATCAGCCGGTGGTTCGCGGCCCGGCCGCCCCGTGCCCCATCCAGGTCCACGACGTGCAGGCACTCGGCCCCCGCCTCGCGGAAGCGCCGCGCCGCCTCGCATGCCTCCACGGAATACGAGGTTTGGCGCCGAAAGTCCCCCTGCTCCAGCCGGACGACCTGGCCGTCCAGCAGATCGATCGCCGGGTAGAGCCTCATCGCCCGGCACCGTGGCCCGATATCGGCATGCTCATGAGTTCAGGACCCCCTTGCTGGATGGAATCTCGTCCCGAAAATCCGGATCGGGCCCGGCCGCCTCGGCGAGGGCCCGGCCGAAGCCCTTGAAGACCGCCTCGATGACGTGGTGCGCGTTCTCCCCCGAGAGGAACCGGATGTGCAGCGTCAGCCCCAGGGTCCGGACGACGGCCTCGAAGAACTCACGCACGAGCTCCGTGTCGAACGCGCCGACCCGCGCCTGCGGCATCGGGACCTCGAAGCGGAGGAAGGACCTTCCGCTCACGTCCAGGGCCACGAGGACGAGGGCCTCGTCCATCGGCAGGAGGCGCTGCCCGTAGCGGCGTATCCCGCGGCGGTCCCCCAGCGCCTCGTTCAAGGCCGTCCCCAGCACGATCCCCACGTCCTCGACCAGATGGTGGAAGTCCACGCGCGCGTCCCCGGACGCACGGACCGTCAGGTCGAAGCGGCCGTGATAGGCGAGGAGCTCCAGCATGTGGTCGAGGAAGCCGCAGTCCGTCAGGACGTCATGGCGTCCGCTGCCGTCCAGGTCCAGCGTCAGCCGGACCGTGGTCTCCCTCGTGACCCGCTCGATCTCAGAGCGCCGCATCGGCCGTCCCCCTCCTCATATCCCGCAGGATGTCCCGGAGGGCGTCCAGAAACGCCCCCACCTGTTCGGCCGTCCCCACGGATACGCGGAGCCAGGCCCCGGTCCGTGCGGGCCTGCCGGGCTCATCCGGAAAGTGGCGCACCAGAATGCCCCGCTCCCTCAGGATACGGTGGAGCGAAGCGGCGTCCGCCGGAGGCCGCGTGAAGACGAAGTTCGCCTTCGAGGGAACGACCTCCGCGCCGAGTTCCCGCAGCCCCTCCTGGAGGGTATCGCGGTTCCTCATGATCTCCCGCCGGGTACGCTCGAAGTACGCCTCGTCCTTCAAGGCCGCTTCACCCGCCGCCAGGGCCTGAGCGTTGACGCTATAAGGGTTGAAGCCGAACTTCAGCGTCATGAGATCGGCCGCGAGCGGCTCTGACCCGAGGGCGAAGGCCAGCCGGGCCCCGGCGAGCTGGCGCGACTTCGAGAAGGTCCGGATCACCAGCAGGTTGTCGTACTCGTCCAGCAGGGGGGCGGCGGACTCCGCCCCGAAGTCGACGTAGGCCTCGTCGACGACCGTCAGGCGGTCCCGGTCCTGCTCCAGCAGCCTCCGGACGTCGGGAAGCGCCAGGGCCAGACCGGTCGGTGCGTTGGGGTTGGCCAGAAAGACCGTCTCCCTGCGGCCCCGGTAGTCGTCGACATCCAGGGAAAAATCCTCCCGGAGCGGGATGGTCTCGAAGGGCACCCCGAACATCCGGCAGAATACGGGATAGAACCCGTAGGTGACGTCGGCGAAGACGGCCCCCCTCGGGCAGAACCCGTGAAAGCAGAAGGCGAGCAGCTCGTCGCTCCCGTTCCCGGTGACGACCCGGTCCGTATCGAGGCCGAAGCGGTCTGCGACGGCGCGGGTCAGGCCCCGAGCCTCGGGGTCCGGGTAGAGGTTCAGCCTCTCCGCCCCGGCGGCGGAAAGCGCCTTCACCACGGCCGGAGAGGGCGGAAAGGGGTTCTCGTTGGTGTTCAGCTTGATCACGGGCCGCCCATCCCGCGGCACCTCGCCGGGAACGTAGCGGACAAGTCCCGCGAGCTTGGGGTCCAGGAAATGCCGCGTCATGATCTTGCCCTCCAGGGATCCGTCAGGCGCTCTATTGCCGTCCGGATGAAATGATAGCGGGAGCGGTTGGCGATCAGGCGGGCGCTCAGGGGCGCGATCTCCTCCAGCACCTCGAGCCCGTTCTCCCGAAGCGTCGTCCCGGTCTCGACGATGTCCACGATGACGTCGCCGAGACCGACGAGCGGAGCCAGCTCGACGCTCCCGTGCAGCTCGATGACCTCCGCCGCCCGGTTCTTCCGGGCAAAATGCTCCCCCGCCACATGGGGATATTTACTGGCCACGCGCAGGACCCGCGAGGGGTCGTCGGAGAACCCGGCCGGGGCCGCGACGACCATGCGGCAGGCCCCGAACCCGAGGTCCATGAGCTCGAAGACATCCGGCTCGTCCTCCATCAGCACGTCCTTCCCGACGACGCCGATATCTGCCGCACCATGCTCCACGTAGACCGCGACGTCGCTGGGCTTGACGAGGGTCGCCTCGATGTCGCCCATCGTGAAGGCCAGCCTGCGCGACCCGTTCCGCAGTCCGGCGCAGTCGTAGCCGCCCCTGTGGAGCAGTTCGGCGACCGACTCGCTCAGACGCCCCTTGGGGATGGCCAGGCGGATCATGACCTTCCCTCCTCCTGGATCTCCTCCCGGATCTCTCCCGCCGCATCGATGCGCCGCACCGACGCCGCTCCCACGGCCTCCGCGCGGCTGCGGCAGACGCGCACCCTCAGCCCCTCCCGCACCCAGGCCTCCACCCGCCCGAGGACCGCGCGGAGGTCGGGGCACTCGTTGATCAGGGCGATATCGACGGGCCGCGGCCCGTCGCGGAACAGCGCGTCGAGCTCGGCGAGGTAGATGGCGAACCCCACGGCGGCCGAGGGCTTCCCCAGCTTCTCGAGCAGGTTGTCGTAGCGTCCGCCGCTCAGCACGGGCCTGGGCAGGCCGTTGACGAAGCCCTGGAAGAACAGCCCGTTGTAGTAGTCCAGCCCCTGGACCACGGAGAAATCGAGGCGCAGGCGTCCTCCCAGGCCGCTCGCCTCGAGGATGCCGCAGAGGGTTTCCAGCTCGCTCAGCTCCTCCTCCGCACCCCGGTCCGGGAAGACCTCCCGTATCGTCTCGAGGGCACGATCCGGCTCCTGCGGGAGCCGCATCAACTGGGCCAGGGGCCGCGCCCGTTCCTCCCCGATCAGGCGAACGAGGTCGTGGAGGTTCCTGTGGCGCACGCAGCCCAGCACCGCCTCGGTGAGGGGAACGCCCTCGAGCGAGCGGGCGAGAAGCCCCAGATGCCCCAGCGCCAGAACGAAGTCCCCGGAGAACACGGCAAGGCTCCTCAGCGCGAGCAGAAGCACCTCGGCCTGAGCGTAGAGGGGATCGCCGCCCAGGGAGTCTATACCGATCTGCCGGATCTCGCGAAAGTTCCCATCCCGCCCGCGGCGGAACACGCTCTCGGCATAATGCCACTTCGCCGGGACGGCGCCGGGTTCGTAGCTCTTGACGATGCTCATCGTAACGTCCGGCTTCAGCGCCATGAGCCGTCCGCGCGAGTCCGGGAAGGTGATCGCCGTCTCCTCGTTCAGGAAATTCCTGTTCTCCCGGTACAGGTCATAGGGCTCGAACTTCTCGATCCGGTAGCGGCGGTAGCCGTAGCCCTCGTAAAGCTGCCGAAGCGTCAGGACCGCGCGCTCTCCCCGGGTCAGAATATCGGGGGATAAATCCATCTTCTTTCACCGTTCTTCTTTAGTTTTATACGTTATCACATTAAAGCAAAACAGTGCCCATTATACATCACCTCATTTTAGGGGGCAACCGGTTTAGGAAAAATATTGTCAAGTAAAACAGAGTATGTCAGAATGAACAGGGCAAAGACCCTATGGTCCCGGACTAAACGGCCTGGGGTACTGCAGCCAGTTTTTCGTGGGATCCTGTCGTTTTTCATGAATCGGCGCAGGAGCGGTTGCGGCGGTGCCTCCATAACGATGCATTACAAGGAAGGGATGAAAGGGGAGGTCGTTTTCGATCGAAGAAAATAGAGGACTTGTTTCTGCTGCGGTGCTGTTGCTCTATCGTCTCGTTTTTGTCCTCGGGGCAGCCTTTCAGGACAGCAAATTGAAGGAAACGCTGATTTAATTCATGAAGCACCCCGGTGGTACCCCAGCTTGCTTGTTGATGGGCAGAACTTGCAGG
>NZ_CAUUWA010000005.1 GCF_963548695.1 uncultured Fretibacterium sp. | reverse complement strand
GGTGGTACCCCAGCTTGCTTGTTGATGGGCAGAACTTGCAGGGGCCGCCGCTATCCCCGGAGGGGAGCCTTCCGGCAGCCGCTCGCTTCGCTTGCGGGCCGATCAGTCTCGGGATAGCGGCGTGGGGGGTTGGGGGCGTAAGCAGACAACCAACGAGCGTATGCGAGTTGTGTTGGTCGCTTAGGTTCTCTATCAAAGCCCCCATGTTAATTTTTAGGGAAGCGCGGAAGATTTTTGCCTACAGATGTTTTGCATATTCCCCTTTGAAAAAATATGTTTGAAAAAATATGCATTTTTGTTTTAATCAGCGCTTCCTGAAGTGTCTTTTGAAAGGCAAGACAGATCGGTAAAGGAGTCGGGCCCTTCACATTTCTCATAATCATAATGGAAAGAGGGTTTTCTATGACAATCCGAGGGAAGCTGCGTTTGATCGCAGGGGTCATCTTTCTGGTCATTCTGTTGATGACCGGTGTCACTTATGTCCTGTCGGGAACCATGCTCGATAATTTTCTGAAGAGCTCCGGCACCGAGATTGCCGTAAATGCGGCGAACATAGTCCAGGATCAGCTCGACCGTTATATCATGACCGTGAACATTGCCGCGACCGCAATGCGCCAGTCCTACATTGATGCGGCAAATCCCGAGCTCGGGGCGAAGAACGCCGAGGCGATCTGCGAAAAGATGCTCAAGAACATCGAGGACAAGAACATTCTCAACCTGTATCTGGCTCTGGAGTCCACGGGACTGCTCGCCATCGCGAGCTCGGAGGGCAAGTGGGTGGCTCCCGCAGGATACGATGCCCGGGCGCGGGGCTGGTATCAGCAGGCCGTGGCCGATCGTGGGACCACCAAATTTACGGCGCCCTACATCGAGGCGGCATCGGGAAAACTCGTGCTTGCGGTGACCAAGGCCGTATACGACGACGACAACAAGCTGATCGGCGTGGCGACTATCGAGGTCGAGCTCGACAAATTGAGTGCCTTTGTGGTCGGACAGAAGGTCTTTGGACAGGGGGCCGGCGCACTGGTACATAAGGACGGCACGCTCATCGCCTATACCAACAAAGATTACGTTTTGAAGGCCAATCTTCTGAACGGGCGAGAGTTCGACACGTCCGTGCACGCTTTTGTGGCAAAAGCCCTCAATGGAGAGACGGGCTTCGCCGATTATCTCCACAATAGAGAGAAACGACGTGTTTTCTACGCTCCTGCCGGTCATGACTTTTTCTTCATCGTCTTCTTCCCGATCTCGGTGATCGAGGCAATGGTGCACGGCCTGACAATCTTCCTCGTCGTCATCGCCGTAGTGGCGCTCTTGGTCATCGGCTTCCTCATCTTCGCCATCATGCGCAGCCTTTCCCGTTCCCTCAAGGGTATGAGTGCTGCCACCGCCAACTTGGGCAAGGGAGACCTGACCGTCCGCTTCAACGAATCCGGGCGCGACGAGCTGGCCGTCATGTCCCGGGAGCTCAACGCGATGCTCTGCTCCGTCTCCGAGACGCTCCGCAATATCCGGGCCGAGGCTGACGAGACCTCCAGGCAGGCGGACACCCTGGCGGCCCTATCCGAGGAGACCCTCGCCTCGATGGAGGAGGTCGCCGCTTCCATCGAGCGTGTCAACGATGTCGTCGCCTCTGCATCCTCCGCGACGGAGCAGACCCATGCGTCCATCGGAGAGATTGCCGACAGTGCCCAGTCCAGTGCACAAAGCGCCACCGAGAGCGCCGAACAGGCCTCCCGGGTAGCGGACGTCTCCAAGAGTGCCGTCGACGAGGTTGGGGCTGTTGTCTCAAGGATGAAGGAAGCCAAGGAGAAGTCCAGCTGGAATATCGTCCAGATTCGGGAGCTCGGGCAATCCGTCGACGTGATATCCTCCTTCGTGACCACGATCACCTCCATTGCCGATCAGACCAATCTTCTGGCGCTGAACGCAGCCATCGAAGCCGCACGGGCCGGGGATGCCGGGCGGGGGTTTGCCGTCGTCGCCGAGGAGGTGCGTAAGCTGGCCGAGGAATCGGGGCATGCGGCTCAGGAGATCGAGAAGCTGATCTCAGGCCTTCAAAGGCACTCCGAGAGCTCCATTGAGTCAACCGAGGAGACGGAGAAGCTGTTGGTCGAGACCTCGGCGACGGCGGAGGCTACGCAGCAGAGGCTGAACGGCGCCATGGACGCCATAGCACGCTTGAATGAGGCCATCCAGAACATCGCGGCGATCTCCGAGGAACAGGCTGCCGCCTCCAGGGAGATGACGTCGGCGGTACAACATGTCACGGACGCCAACCACAATGTTGTCGAGGCCACCCATTCGATCCAAACCGCGTCCCATGAGACGACCAGCGCCGCGGAATCCATCGCCGGAGCCGCTCAGAGCCTGGCTGCCACGGCAGAGAAGCTTCAGGGATTCATTGGGTCGTTCATCCTCGACGATCGGGGCGGAATCGTCCCTAAAAAACAATAGTTTCTATCTCTAAAAGGAGGACGCTTGGCGGATCCCGGAGAGGACCCTGCCGAGTGTCTTCCTTTATTTCTCATCGAAGATTGCGGCGGAGGGGGCGGATCATGAATGGGATATCCTGAAAATCGATAGAAAAAGGAACGATTTTCGGCAGCCCGCCTGCTAAACGCCTGGGTTCACCACGGCTTGCTTCTACTTCCCGTAGCGCGCCATCAGATACTCGTCGGCGTGGACGCCGTTCTTGACGGCGGCGTACCTCTTCGTCCCCTCGACGACGAACCCCAGGGACTCGTACAGGCGGACGGCCCGCTTGTTGTCCGTGAAGACCGAGAGCTCCACGCGCTTCAGCATCAGCCAGTTGTCCGCTATGTCCAGCAGGGCCTCCATCAGAGTGCGCGAGGCCCCTATCTTGTGGGGTCCAGCCCACGCTCCAGCAGCCCCAGGAGGATGTCCGCGCAGACGGCCATCAGGGCGGTGGGGAGCGCGCCGGCGATGATGATGGCGCTGCCGTTGGCGACGTTGACGCCGCGCGAGATGATGTCGCCCAGCCCTCCGGCGCCGATGAAGGTCCCGATGGTCGTGACGCCGACGGCGACCACCAGTGCGTTGCGCACCCCGGCCATGATGACCGAAAGGGCCAGGGGGAGCTCCACCCTGAGGACCGTCTGGAGCGCCGTCATGCCCATCCCCCTGGCGGCGTCCAGGACCTGGGGCGGGATGCCGCGGATGCCGGCGCAGGTGTTCCTGACGATGGGCAGCAGCGAGTAGAGCAGCACCGTCGCGATGACGGTGCGGGCCCCGAGGCCCAGGCCCAGCATCAGGATGGACATCAGGGCCAGGGACGGGACGGTCTGGATGACGTTCGCCGTGCCGACGATCCACCGGGCCAGGCGCCCCCTTCGGGCGATCAGAAAACCTGTGGGGATGGCGACCGCGGACGCGAGGAGGACCCCGCAGACCGAGATCAGGAAGTGCTTCCAGAACTGCTCCAGCACGTAGCTCCCGTTGAGCGAATAATAGGCGAGCGTCTCCCTCAGAAGCTCCATCCCCTCGTCTCCTTTCGTTCCGGAGGCTCCGGGCGGGCGTCGGAGCTCTCGAAATAGCCGTGTTCCTCCAGGAAGAGCCGGGCCACGTTGCGGGGCTCGACCAGCTCCTCGTCGGCCATGCGGTTCATCCTCCGCATCCGGGGGCCGTCCACCGTCCCCGCAAGGCGCATGAGGACCGAGTCGAGCTGTGGGTGCGCCTCGAGGACGCGGTGTGTGGCGACGGGGCTGGCGTCGTAGGGCGGGAACAGGCGCCGGTCGTCCTCCAGGAGCACCAGGCCGCAGGTGTCGATGCGCCCGTCCGTGGAGTAGCCCAGGACCACGTCCATCTCCCCGGCGTGCACGGCCCCGTAGACCAATCCTATCTCCATCGGGAACACCCGCTTGAAGTCGAACCCGTATATCCTCCTGAAGTCGCGGTAGCCGTCGCCCTTGCGCTCCATCCAGGAGGTGTCCACCCCAAGCTTCATGCCGGGCGCGATGCGGGCCAGGTCGCTGACCGTCCTCAGCCCCTCCCGCTCGGCGAGTTCGCGCGGCACCATGAAGGCGTAAGTGTTCGCGAACCCCCAGGAGGGGTACCATTTTTCGCGGTAGCGCTTCTCGTACTCCCGGACCACGATCTCCAGCGCCTCCCTGGGGTCCTTCGTCATCGGCAGGCCCAGCTCCCCGGTAAGGGACGTCCCGGTGTACATGGCCCCGGACAGGTCGACATCCCCGTTGTCGAGCGCCCGGCGGATCAGGACGGTGGACCCCAGGTTGTTCAACAGTTCCACCCGGACGCCCGGAAGATGGCGCCGAATCATCTGGGCGGTTATCTCGGCCAGGATCTGGCGCTCGGTCGTGTTGCCGCCCGATACGACGATGCCGCCCTCCGGGGCGTCCCCCGGCCGCATCGGAAGAAGCGCCGCGCCCGTCAGGATCGCCAGGAGGAGGAATATCCAATATGCGTTTTTCCTGTGCTTCATGTTCGGCCTCCTTTCCGAAATCCAAGTCGGGAGCGTATCAGGGCCGGGACCGGAGCTTGGGGGACAGGGCGGCCTCGACCCGCCCCAGCAGGGAGTCCGTCAGGATCGCCAGGAGGGTGACGGGCAGGGTCCCCCAGACGATCATGGGAGGGATGTAGTTGTTCAGCCCCGTGAAGATGAAGTCGCCCAGGCCGCCGGCCCCGATGTAGGATGCGAGGGTAGCCCAGGAGACGACGTACACGCCGGAGGTCCGTACCCCCGCCATGATCACGGGCGCCGCCAGCGGAAGCCGGACCCGGAAGAGCCTCTGCAGGGAGGTCATGCCCATGCCCTTGGCCGCGTCCACGACGTTCCGATCCACGCCCTCGAGCCCCAGACAGGTGTTGCGGACGATCGGCAGCAGCGAGTAGACGAACAGCGCCGCGACGGCGGGCGGCCTGCCGACGCCCAGGAGCGGGATCATGACGGCCAGCAGGGCTAGGGAGGGGATCGTCTGGAGGATCGAGACCAGCCCGATGACGGCCCCCGAGGCGCGCCTGAAGCGCGTGAGCAGCATCCCCAGGGGGACCGCGGCTGCGGCGCCGGCGGCCAGGGCCGCGGCCGAGATGCAGAGGTGCTCCCAGGTCTTCAGCAGCAGGGTCGTATGGTTCCTCAGGATGAAGTCAAGCATCGGCCGTTCCCTCCCGGAGCTCGTCCGTCGTCTGGACTATGTCCTCCCGAATCGCGTCCTCGTCCGCGCCCCATACGTTGGCGTAGATGTCCTCGACCAGCGAGGCGCGCGTCACGACCCCGACCAGCCGGTTCTCGCCGTCGACGACCGGCAGATAGCGATAGTTCAGATGGACGATCCAGTGGAGAGCGTCGCGGATCAGGGTGTCGCGGGCAATGAAGGAGGCCGGCTTCATGATCGTCTCGATCCGGTCCTGCATCAGGTCGGTTCGTTCGCCCTCTCCGCCGGAGCGGCCGAATTGTCGGGCCTGCTTGACGCTGACCTTCTCGATGTCGAAGATGTCGACCACGCCCTGGATCACCCCGTCCGGGTCGGTCACGAAGAGCGTCTCCGCCCGGCGCCGGCGCATGAGCCTCAGGGCGTCGCGGATGCTCTTGCCGCTCGTGACCAGGGCCGGATCCCTCACCATGATCTCGTCGACCGTGCGCAGCGCCAGGCGGGCCTCGTTGAGGCGGTCCTCGCCCAGAAGGCTCTCCACGAAGGCGTTGGCGGGGTTCTGAAGGATGTTCTCCGGCGCGTCGAACTGCACCACGCGCCCCTTGTCCATGATGACGATGCGGTCGGCCAGGGCCAGGGCCTCATCCATGTCGTGGGTGACGAAGACGACGGTCTTCCCCAGTTCCTTCTGGAGCCTCTTGATCAGCTGTTGGAGGGAGTCGCGCGTGATGGGGTCGAGCGCGCCGAAGGGCTCGTCCATCAGGATGATCTCGGGGTTCGCAGCCAGCGCCCGAATGACGCCCACGCGCTGCTGCTGCCCGCCGGAGAGCTCCGCGGGGTAGCGCTCCAGAAAGCTCTCGTCCAGCCCCACGCGCTTCATGAGCCTCTTCGCCGCAGCGCGCCGGCGCTCCTCGTCCCACTTCAAAAGGCTGGGGACCAGCGTGACGTTCTCGTAGATCGTCATGTGGGGCATCAGGCCGATCTGCTGGATCACGTAGCCGACCCGGCGGCGCAGCCGCACCGCGTCCATGGTTGCGATGTCGCGTCCGTTCAGGAGGATCGTTCCGCTCGTCGGCTCCGTCATGCGGTTGATCATGCGCATGCAGGTGGTCTTTCCGCTGCCGCTGGTGCCGATGAAGACGATGAACTCCCCCTCGTTGAAGGTGAGGGTCACGCCCTCCACGGCGGGCTTGTTGCCCTGATAGACCTTCGATACGTTTTTGAACTCGAGCATATATCAGGCTCCTTTCTTCTTTTTCCCTTTTCTGTGCCTCCTCTTCGTGTCTTCTTTCCGTTGGCATGCAACCCCGGACTCGGGTACACAGCTACACCTCGCATCAATAGTACAACGGAAAATGCCTCCGCTGGAAAGGGCCGAATGGCCCTTTGAGAACTGGGTGAATCTACGGGGATTGGGCTGTGTGGGATAGGAGAGAGAAAAGAAAAAGGGAGGAGCGGGACGGGCCCGTTCCTCCCAAAGGGGTGTCGGTCTACGCCCCCGGCGTCAGGAGCGTCAGGATGTCCTCCGCCGTCGAGCCTGCGAACATCGCATGGGTGGAGAGCCCCTCGAGGGCCTTCTCCAGGGCGGCGCGCGTGTAGGGGATGCCGACGACGCGCTCCAGCAGCGGGGCGTAGTCCCCGCTGCCGAAGTAGTCCCCGCGCAGCTCGCAGCCGGTGATGATCCCCTTGTCCACTTTGAGGTAGGCCTCCACGCCGCCCCAGGGAAAGCGCGCCCTCTTGCGCTCGGTGAACTCCGGCGACTCGCCGTAGTTCCAGTCCCAGGTGGAATATTTCTCCCTCATGAGCGTCTCCACCTCCGCGCGGTCGTCCGGCGTCAGCCCGCGCGGGGTCAGCCCCTCAATCCGCGCCTCCAGGAGTGCGATGAAGTCGGCGGCGGTCTGGGCCTGGGGCAGGGAGTCGCGGATGTTGCCCACCCGCGCGCGGACGGACTTGACGCCCTTACTCCGGAACTTCTCCTGGGAGACCTTCAGGGCCTGCGACAGGACGTCCAGGTCGCTGTCGAAGAGCAGCGTGCCGTGGTGGAGCAGGATGCCCCCGCGCCGGTACTGGGCGCCGCCCGACACCTTCTTGCCGCCGATGGCGATGTCGTTGCGTCCCGACAGCTCCGCGTCCGCGCCGAGGGAACGGAGCGCCCGGATAATCGGCTCCGTGAAGAAGGCGAAGTTGAACTCCCCCTCGCGGTCCGCCATGATGAAGCTGTAGTTGATGTTGCCGAGGTCGTGATAGACAGCCCCGCCGCCCGAGTTGCGCCGCACGACGTGGATGCCGCGCTCGCGGACGAAGTCGGCGTTGATCTCCTCGAGCGTGTTCTGGAAGCGCCCCACGATGATGGACGGCTCGTTCTGCCACAGCATGAAGAACTCGCACCCATCCCGGGCGGCCATCCGGCAGAGGTACTCCTCCAGCGCCAGGTTGTGCTGCGGACGGTGATCGCGATTTTCGATGACGTACATGGTGATCCTCCCGAGAAATTATGAAACATGACTATCAAGTTGTCTAGTTGTCTCAAAGTCCAGCGACAAGCTGCCTGCGCACGCTGGGCGTCTCCGGGGCCGCAGAGGCCATCGCCCGCGCGAGGCGGCGCTGAATAGAATACCCCAATCGCGTTATGAGACGCCGTTAGGGAAAGGAGGGCGTCAGGGACACTTCTCCCCCTTACTCCCCCTTTTTTTTCTCCTTCTCCTCATCCAAAGAAAAAACCGTCGGGACCCCGTTCTCCATTTGCACGCCCGAGGCCGTCGAATAATAGACGTTCTGCCTGTAGTCGGTCATGGTGAACATAAAGGCATAAATCCCGTCGGGAAGCACCATCTCCTTGAACTTGGACCTCTTGCCGATCGTGAGCGTATCGCCCTCGAACGCAACCAGCTCGCCTTTTTCGAGGTCCAGCTTATGCAGGACCAGCGTGATCTCGTCGCCCTCGACCAACAGACGCTCCCCCCTGCCCGGGGGGACCCCCTCCTCATCTGGCCTGGCGGTGAGCATCCGGTACGTCTCCGTGCCGAAATCGTAGGCCACCGTGAGGTTGTAAGGCTTGCCCTTCATCAGGAAGGGGACCTCATAAAGGACATAGTCGTCCGTCACCGAGAGGACGGACATCGCGGCCAAATGCCCGTCGAGACTGCCCCAGACGCCACGAAAGTTATCCATAAAACGCCCCGCATCCCAATCCGCGGAAAGATCGGAATCCTCGCCCAGAAACACGGACGGGGTCCCCTCGTCGCCGCATAGCGCGAGGATAAAGGTGACACGACTCAGCAGGGCCGCCTTCTCGGCCCCGAGGTTGAGACACGCGTAGGTCTCGCCGTCCCGTTCGATGTACTCGACCGGGTGGTCGTCCAAATTCATGCCGGCGGTTTCGGCGAAGTTGAGGCCCGCGGCCAGCGCGGAGGCATCCCAACGCCCCAGCGAGGGAAGATGGAGCCCCTGGGCCAACGCGGAGGCGTCCCAGGGCGAGGCCGAATGCCCCGGCCGATCCGCGCTCACCGGCGCCTCCGATCCCGCGTCAAGGGAGTTCAAAAAATCGGTGACATCCTGAACGAACTGCACCGCCTCGTCCGAAAAGTCCCCCCGCAGCAGGGGCTCGTATAGGTAATAGAGCCCTCGCATCCCCGACGCCAAAGCGGAGTCCTTAAACCGGTCGTAGGCGTCGGGCTCCGGAGCGGAGGGAATAAAGACGGAAATTCCGTTTGATCCCTTCCGGTAGGCCCCCTTCACCTGATAGACCACGCTCTCACGGACGGCCTCGAGCACCGCCTTGGCAGCCTCCGGAAAGAGGTTCGCGTTCTTGGAGGCCAGGCTCGCCAGATCCACCATCCCGGCGCTGTAGCTCTCAGCGCTCTTCGCACCCCGAGAGAATGCGGCGTAAAACGCGGAGGGGTCCTCCAGGACCGAGGTCATCCCCATCGCCCCGAGACAGGACACCGCCAGATTCAAGTCGTCCACCTTCTGAAGATCGATCACGGACAGCGTGACGTTTTTCTCCAGCCCATGCTCCCGGCACCCTTCATAATACGAGTCACAGACGACACGCCCAAGCTCCTCGGCACGCATTGCCGTGTTCGCGGAAAGAACCGACAGCCAGCCGTCGTATTTCCACCCGCAGCCCGGCTCCGTCTCCTCCGAGGCCACAAGATACCCCGCGTAAGGCGCACAGACGCCGGCCATCTCCAGCGTCGCCATCAAACAGGCGTCGATCCCAATCAGCTCGAACGGCTTTTTATCCGGCTCGTCGCCATAGACCGCCTCCAGCGCCTCCCTCAGCTCCCCAAAGGACAAGGCGTCGCCGCCGTGCGTTTCGTCGTAACAAAGCCCTCCGCTGCTTCCCCCGCCATGGTCCCACAGGATCAGCACCTTGTGGTCGGCAGGATAGTTCTTCTCGCAGAATCGCAGAAAATCCCTCAGGGTCTCAGGGTCCCCCATGCTTGCCCGCCCCGCCTTGCCGACGACGCCGATCTCATCTCCGGAACGCTCCAGACGGCACAGACCGGAGGCGTCCACAAGGTCGTTGTCCCACGTTTTGGAGCCGCCGGCCTGCACGACCACCTTCACGTTGTCGGGCAGGACAACCTCCAGCGTTTCCGCAAGGTCGCCCGTCGCAAACCCGTTTTCCGACTCCAGGTCGGACCCGCAGAGATACCAATAGACCGCCCAGGTCTCCTTTGCCTTTGCGGCCGGCGCGGCGTGCGAAACGGAACAGCCCCAGGACGCCAACATCGCGCAGAACAGAAAAAAAAGTGCCGCAGCCCGCCTCATGATTCATCCCTCATCGCGATAGCCCTCATCCGGCTCCAACCCCTCCCCGAACGACCCCGGCAGGTCAATCCAGCCCTCGAATCGAACGGACGATGGACTCAAAAGCCTGATGCTGACCGAGAAGCGTGATCATGGAGACAAACTTTTCGTCGCCCATGACGATCCCGCGGCAGGAGAATCCATCCTTATCCGTGAAGGAAAATCGATAACCGCCCCCCGAGGGCTCCGGCTTATCGGCCCCCACCTCTCGGGCGACCTGTTCCGCAAACTCCAAAACGGACACCCCCGGCTTGTCGATCCCCGTCAACATGACAGCCGCATCCTCATCCGGGGCCGTCAGGCTCACGGTAGAGCGTTCCTCGTCCTCCTCAACCTCCCAGCCCTCCGGGACGTCAACGATACAGCGGATCGAGGGAAAACGCCTCTCCGCAGCAGACGCCGCCATCCCCCAAACCGCCCAAACCCCCAACAAAAACGCGAAAACGACAAGAATAAACGATCGCCGCACTCCAAAGACCTCCTCGCAAAACGCCTCCTCGCGCCGCCCCTCTTCGGGGTGGAGCGTCATAACCTTATCATAACCCTTTCGGTATTCTACGACACCCCTCCAAAAGGAACCATAACCCGAGGTCAGAAAATCCCCGTGAAAAGACGATTTTTTTGCAAAAAAGCCCGAGGATCGCAGGGGACGCATCCATCCCCCCCCCCGCGATCCACATCCTACGATCCCCAAGCCCAAAGGACGACGTACCCCAACGATCAGAACCACCGGCTTAGCCGGTGGTTCTGATCGTTGTTACTCAATATTTACTCAGTCTAGCTCAAAGCCGGAGCGGGGAGGAACGTCTCTCCCGTCTCCTCCGCCGCGATACAAAATGCAGCCGTACCCTCGGCTGAGGGCACGGCTGCGTCCGTCGAAAGGTAGGTTAATAGCCCTTCAAAGTCAGGTTTCTGGCTGCCAGGGTCTCGTCCGGGCGCGCAATCATCGTGTTCTGAGGCGTGTTCTTGACCACGTCCGGGTTCGACTTCGCCTCCTCGGCAATAGCCTTCATCGCGTCGATGAACCCGTCCAAGTCGCCCTTGGACTCGGTGTCCGTCGGCTCGATCATGATGGCGCTGTCAACCACCAGCGGGAAGTACGTTGTGGGTGGATGATAACCGCAGTCGATCAGGCGCTTGGCGATGTCCATCGTCGTCACGCCGTTCTTCTGCTGGATCGCGTCGTTGAAGATGACCTCGTGCAGGCTGTCCTGCGGGAAGGGCAGGTTGTAGACCCCCTTCAGCCCCGCCTTGATGTAGTTGGCGTTGAGGACCGCCGCCTCGGTCGCAGCCTTGAGCTCGTGCCCCATGGTGCGCGTGTAGGCCAGCGCCCGCACCAGGACGGCGAAGTTGCCGAAGAACGCCTGAAGACGTCCGATGGAGAGCGGCGAGTCGGAGCAGAGCGTGTAGCGGTCCCCCTCCTTGCAGACGCGAGGGGAGGGAAGGAAGGGCTCCAGAGCCTCGCCCACCACGACGGGACCCGCGCCGGGGCCGCCGCCGCCGTGCGGCGTGGAGAGGGTCTTGTGGACGTTGAAGTGCATCACGTCGACCCCCATCTTGGCGACGTTCACGTAGCCCATCAGGGCGTTCATGTTGGCGCCGTCACCGTAGACCAGCCCGCCCTTCTCGTGGATGATCTTAGAGATCTCGGCCACGTGGCGCTCAAAGATACCCAGGGTGTTGGGGTTGGTCAGCATGATGCCGGCCGTGTCCTCGTCCATGATCTCACGGATGGACTCGGGGGTGACGATCCCATCCTTGTTCAGCTCGACCGGGACGGGCGTGTAGCCACAGATCGCCGCGGACGCCGGGTTCGTGCCATGCGCCGTGCTGGGCATGATCACCTTTTTACGCTGCTTGCCCTTATGCGCGTGGTAGGCGTGGATCATCAGCATCCCCGTCAGCTCGCCCTGGGCGCCTGCCGAGGGCTGGAGCGACGCGGCCTTCATTCCGGTGAGCTTGAGCAGGTCCTGCTCAAGCTCGTACATGAGCTTGAGGGCGCCCTGGAAGCACGACTCCGGCATGAGGGGATGAACGTTCGCGAAGCCGGGCAGAGAGGCCATGCGCTCGTTGATCTTGGGATTGTACTTCATGGTGCAGGAGCCCAGCGGATACATCCCCGTGTCGACCCCGAAGTTCCACGTGGAGAGGCGCGTATAGTGACGGATGACGTCGACCTCGGACAGCTCCGGCAGTTTCGGGGCCGGTCCCGTCAGAGAGGCGTCCAGCTTGCTCTCCGGGACGTCCTGGGTAGGAATGCTGATCCCCACGCGTCCCTTGCTCGCACGCTCCCACAGGAGCGCTTCTTTAAAGGCCAGGCCTTTGGTGCCGGGATAGCCGCCCATAATCAGGCCACCTCCTTCAGGAATGCGTCGATTTCCTCACGGGTGTGGACTTCCGTCGCGCAGAAGAGCCACGCCCCCTTGTACTCCGGATAGTACTTACCCAAGTCGAGCCCCGCGACGAAGCCCTTCTTCGCCAGCTCGTCGTAGCGTTTCTCGAAGCCGGCCGGGGCCTTCATGGCGAACTCGTTGAAGAACGGCGAGTCGAAGAGCGGCTTGAAGCCCGCCTTCTCGAGCCCCGCCTTGAGGTAGGCGGCCTTATCGTGGTTCAGCTTCGCGATGGCGTGGAGCCCCTCGCTCCCGGCGGAGGCCATGTACATCGCCGCCGTCAGAGCGTTGTGGCCGGAGTTGGTGCAGATGTTCGACGTGGCCTTCTCGCGGCGGATGTGCTGCTCGCGGGCCGCGAGGGTCAGGACGAAGCAGCGGTTGCCGTTCTTGTCCGTGGTCTCTCCCACCAGGCGTCCCGGGACGGAACGCACGTTCTTCATGGAGCAGGCCAGCATGCCCACGCCGGGCCCGCCGGCGCTCAGGGGAATGCCGAAGCTGCTGCCCTCGCCGCAGACGATGTCGGCGCCGCAGCTGCCGGGGTTCTTGAGCAGGCCCCAGGCCATAGCCTCGGAGAAGGAGGCGATCAGCAGGATTCCCTTGTCGTGAGCCGCCTTGGCCGCGGCCTCGAGGTCCTCGATCACGCCGGCGAAGTTGGGGGACTGCACGACCAGGGCCGAGACGCCGTCGGGGATCTTGCTGAAGTCGGTGCGGCCGTCCGGAAGGACGGGCACCTCGACGGCCTCGAAGCCCGCGGGCCGGAAGTAGGTCTTCATCGCCTGGATGTAATGGGGGTGGTTCAGGCGGGAGTAGGCCACCTTCGGCTTCTTCTTGACGTGGATGGCCATGATCGCGGCCTCCGCCAGGGCGTTGGCGCCGTCGTACATGGAGGCGTTGGCGACCTCCATGCCCAGCAGGTTGGCCGTCATCGTCTGGAACTCGAAGATGGCCTGAAGCGTCCCCTGGCTGACCTCCGGCTGATAGGGGGTGTAGGAGGTCAGGAACTCGGAGCGGCTCGAGAGGTAGGGGATGTGGGCCGGGATGTGGTGGGGATAGCACCCGGCGCCGAGGAACGCCACGCTGTTGCAGTTGGCCTCGGCCATGGCGCCGAGCTCGGCCGTCAGCTCCCACTCGGTGCGGGGCTTGATGTCGATAGGACCGTCCATACGCACCTCAGCCGGGATCGTCGTGAAGAGATCCTCGACCTTTTTAACTCCGATCGTATCCAGCATCGCCCGGAGATCTTCCGGGGTGTGGGACAGGTATCTCATGGGATACGCCCCCTTTCGTCAATGATCGAGTGTCTTGACGTAATCTTTGTAGGCGTCGACCTTCATCAGGGCATCAAAGTCCTTGCTGTCGGGCACCTCGATCTCAACCATCCAAGCCGCCCCGTAGGGGTCCGTGTTCACCAGGTCCGGAGAATCCGCAAGGGCCTCGTTGACCTTGACAACCTTGCCCGAGACGGGAGCGTTGAGGTCACTGACCGCCTTGGTGGACTCCAGGGAACCGAAGGCCGCACCGGCCTTGGTTGCCGCGCCCACGTCGGGAAGCTCGACGTAGACGATGTCGCCCAGGGCGCCCTGAGCGTAGTCATCCACGCCCACGACAACGATGTTGCCGTTCTTTTTCGCCCACTCATGGGTCTTCGTGTAGGAAACATCCGCTTTGAAATTCAGCTCGTCAAATGCTTTCACAGGGTATTCCTCCTTAAATAATGTTATTCACGAACAGAGCCTGTTGTTGCCGGAATATGCGCCTTTCCCTTCGCCATGTTGCCCGGGGATTTGCCTCTCTCGGGATCAGATGGCGACGCGGGCCGTGCGGCCCGGGCGGATGTCGGAGACGACCTCCACCTCGATGGAACGCCGGTCGTCCTTCAGGGTGATCTTCGTACCGGGCTCGAGCTTGCGGTCCACCCGGACGTAGCCCGCGACGAGGCCCTTCGGCTTGAAGTCCGCCGGCTTGTCGGGGCTTGCGGTACTGACGATCTTGCCATTCACCCGGCTGCACGCCACCTCCACGCAGCAGGTTGTGACGACCCCGATGTCCTTCCCGTCAAGCAGCACCCTGGCGCCGTGGTGGGCATCCACCTTGCGCGGGTCGAAGCCGCAGTAGGGCAGGGTGTAGCTCTCGGGGGGATTGTCGTAGATGGTCGAGCCGAGGAAGGACTTGGTCAGCTTGCCCTCCTTGTCGCGGGGCAGGGCGAAGTCCCAGGGGGTGTGGACGAAGGGCCACGGGCCGATGTCTTGCTGGGAGAGCGGAAGGATCGCGCCCATACGCAGGGAGTCGCGGGAGGCCAGACCGCAGGGAAGGATGTCGTCCCCGCCCGCCGCAACAAGCGCGTTCCACACATCGACGGTCTTGCCGATCGGGCAGAGGATCTCGAAACCGAGCTCGCCGGTGTAGCCGGTGCGGGAGAGCAGGACGGGGATATCCCCTTTCAGGCGCACGTCCTTGTTCTTCGCGGCGTCGTAGTCGCCCAGGAAGTGGAAGTACTTGAGCCCGTCGATGGAGCCCTTCTCCAGGACCTTGCGCAGGATCTCCGCGGACTTCGGCCCCTGGAGGTCGATCTTGCCGAACACGCCGTCCTCGTTCTTCACGTCGGCCTTGAAGGAGCCCATGTGCTTCTTCAGGTGGTCGGCCACAATGGAAGCCCGATTCGAGTTGACGACCAGCAGGTAGTCCTCCCGGTTCTCGTTCATGTTGTAGACGATGCAGTCGTCCACAACATGGGCCTTCTCGTCGAGGATCATCGTGTAGCCGCAGGCCCCCTTGGCCAGCTTTTCGATGTTGCGGGTCAGACAGAGCTGGAGGAGCCCGAAGGCGTCCTTGCCCGTCACCCGGACCAGGCACATGTGGCAAATGTCGAAGATGCCACACTTTTCAACGACAAAAAGATGTTCCTTCACAGCCCCCGCCTTGTACCACAGGGGCATCTCCCAGCCGCCGAAATCGGTCAGCTGCCCCTCAAGCTTGTGGTGCACGTCGTTCAAAGGTGTCTTCTTGATCAAGCAAAATCCCTCCTCATAAGTTCGGATACATTCGCTTTCCCAATAATTCCGCTCTTTTTGCCGCTTTGAAGCGATTGCGCCCTGCCCGCCCGAGGACCTCAACAAGACCCCCGGAGGGGTAGGAAGTAAAAATGAAATGAAGTTCTGGAAGCCTACCGTTATTTTACCATTAGCCGGCGGGAAATGGCGAGAGGGTAGGGGAAATTCGTGAAAGTTTGCGGAAAAGACCTGCGAAATGAAAAATTGCAGGGCAGCCCCGCCGGAGAGGATAATCCCGGCTTTCTGTGCGCCTCTCATGTGTTTTTCAGCGAGATGTAAAACCGATTCACAAAGAGAACACGCTTTGTATTTCGTTCTCCACCTATAAGGGGCGAATGTGAGACCCTTTGGAGCTTGAACCATACTTGTTTCGTTCATGAATAGAGCTTGCAGATCGCAGATCAGGGATATAAAGTAAAAATTTTCACTTGACTTTCGCCTTTATTTCCGTTAATCTTGTTCTTAAGAAATATTGTCGACAGAGTTCAGTCGTCTATAAGTTTCATCCTGTAGTTCAAATTGAGGATTGGATTGGGTCGAGGTGTCCGGTGTTGTTCCGGCGTTGAAGGTTGAAGAGGGGGCGGTCATTTTGGAAGGCGCGTTGTCGAATGTCGTGGTGTTGGACTTGACTAGGGTCCTGGCCGGGCCGTTTTGCTCCATGATGATGGCCGACATGGGAGCTGTCGTCATCAAGATCGAGAACCCGAAGGGAGGCGCCGACGAGCGGAGCATGGGGCCCTTCAAAGAGGGGGTGAGCGCTTATTCGATGAACCTGAACCGCAACAAGAAGGCGGTTACCTTGAACTTGAAGGACCCAAAGGGCAAGGGCATCTTTCTGGAGATGTCGGAGAAGGCCGATGTGGTGCTCGAGAACTTCCGTCCCGGGACGATGGAAAAACTGGGCTTGGGCTACGAGGACCTGAAAAAAGTCAACCCGGGTATTGTCTACGGCGCCATATCGGGATTCGGGCACACGGGACGCTACAGCAAGCGCCCGGGGTACGACATCATCGCTCAGGCGATGGGCGGTCTGATGAGCACAACCGGCTGGCCCGGAGGCGAGGCCACCCGGACGGGAACCGCCATGGGCGATGTTCTGGGAGGGTTGTCCTGCGCCATAGGAGTTCTGGCTGCGCTCAACTCCCGTGCCCGGACCGGACAGGGGCAAAAAGTGGATATTGCCCTCGTCGACTCCGTGGTCGCGAGCCTGGAGATCATCAACATGATTTATTTCGTTGAGGGACGCGTTCCGGAGCGTATCGGCAATCGGTACGAGTCCACCTATCCCTACGATTCCTTCCGGGCGTCGGACGGCTCTCTGGTCATCGGGGCCGGGAACAACAAGCTGTGGCAGGACCTGGCGAGGACGATGGGGCGGGAGGACCTTCTTCAGGACCCGCGCTTCAGTGAATCCAAGGATCGGGTTGCCCATCACGAGGTGCTGCGGGGGATCGTCGAGGATTGGACGTCGCGGCAAACCGTGGCGGAAATCTATGGGAAGCTGGAGCGGGCGGGCGTTCCCTGCGCGCCGATCTATTCCATCGACCAGGTGGCCGCCGACCCGCATATCGCCGGGGATCGGGAGATGTTTGTGGAGTGCGAGCACCCCGTCGCGGGAAGGCTGAAGCTGACGGGCTCGCACCTGAAGCTCAGCGGTACCCCGGCCTCGATACGGACGCCGGCACCCGAGCTGGGGCAACATAATAACGAGGTCTACGGCTCGATGCTGGGTTATACGGCCGAGCAGGTCGCCGAACTCGAACGGGAGGGAGTGCTTTGAGGAAGGACGCGGCGTTACCCGACTCCGTCGTGGTCCGGGAGGTCTGTCCCCGCGATGGTTTTCAGAACGTGAAGGAGTTCATCCCCACGGAGCGGAAGCTCGAGTGGATCGACGCCCTGTTTGAGGCTGGGGTCGCGGAGATGGAGGTCACCTCGTTCGTCAGTCCCAAGGCCATCCCTCAGCTGGCGGACGCCGCGGATGTGCTCGAGGAGACGAAACGCCGCCACCCGACAGCGCGCCTGACGGCCTTGGTTCCCAACGCCAAGGGGGCGGAGCGCGCGCTGGCCTGCGGGGCCGACGTCCTGAACGTCGTATTCTCCGCCAGCGAGAGCCACAACAAGGCCAACCTGAACCGCAGCGTGGCGGAGTCCCTGTCGGGACTGGACGATATCGCTCGTTTGATCGAGGGAAGGGCGGAACTGTCCGTCTCCATTGCCACGTCCTTCATGTGTCCGTTCGAGGGACGCACCGACCCTAGGAGGGTATCCGAGCTGATCGGCGTCGTTCGTGAGAAGGGCGCACGCAGCATCTGTCTGGCCGAGACCATCGGCACCTGCCATCCCAGGGATTTCGCCGAGACCCTGGATGTAGTGTCCCCGGCTCTGGATGGCATCCCCGTATTCCTGCACATCCACAACACGTTCGGAATGGCCCTTTTGAACGTTCGCGAGGCCCTCGTTCGGGGAGTCGACCGCTTCGATTCTGCAGCCGGGGGGCTGGGCGGCTGTCCCTACGCGCCCGGCGCGGCGGGCAACGCGGCGACCGAGGACCTGGTCTTCTACCTGAACGGGCTGGGGATCGAGACGGGGCTGGATCCCCTGGCTCTTGTGAAGGTCGCTCGGCGGATGCGGGACTATGGGCTCGGAACCCTGGGGCACCTGGTCAAGAGCCGCTTCGGTCAGCCTGTAGAACCCTGCTGCTGAATTGGGGTTGGAACGAGGTTCCTGCCTCGCCTGGGCGAGGCTAAATCACAAAGTGGAGATGATGACGATGAGTTGCCGGAAACGAAAATTTTTTGCGGCATTGCTTTTTGTGGTATTGATTTTTGTGGCGATGCTTCCCGCTGTGGCGGCAATGGCCGCGGAGTACAAGCTCTCCAATCAGTTCCCCCCTTCGCACCATATTTCCAAGGGGCTGGCGATATTCGCCGATAAGGTGAAGGAGTATTCGCAGGGCAGGATAACGATCCGAATTTTCGACTCCGCCCAGCTCTTCAAGGACACGGAGATCGTCGAGGCCCTTCAGGATGGGCTTGTGGACATCGGGCTCGTCGCCACCAACAAGTGGGGCGGCATGATCCCGGCGGCGGACGTGTTCGACGTCCCGTTTCTCTTCGTGGGACTGGATTCCCCCAAGAAGTTCCTCGACGAGGGGGCAGGCGAGATCCTGGACAAGGAGTTCGTGAAGTTCGGGGTCAAGAACCTCTTCTGGGTCGATTACGGCTTCATCCAGATGTGGAACAGCAAACGTCCTCTGCGGACGCCCGCGGACTTTGCCGGATTGAAGATGCGCTCCTACAGCGCGGGCGACTCCGAAACGCTCAAGGCCCTGGGCGCAGCCCCCACCCTGATGAGCTCCTCCGAGATGTACATGGCGCTTCAGCGCGGAACCGTGGACGGTGCGACGACGGGCATGCCGGCAGGCGTCTCCCGCAAGGTGTACGAGGTCCAGAAGTACCTGACGATCGCCAACTATTCGACGGCGGAGTTCAGCGTTCAGTCGAACCTTGATTGGTGGACGGGGCTCGACGCCGAGAGCCAGGAGGTCATCCTTAGGGCAGGAAAGGACGCGGAGGCGTGGATCCGTGGGGCGATCGTGGACTCCGAGGCCGAGGCCGAGAAGACAGTCCGGGACGCCGGGCTCGAGGTCGTCGTCCTTACGCCCGAGGAGCGGGCCGAGTTCGTAAAGGCCACGCAGTCCGTCAAGGAACAATTCGTGAAGCACGCCGGCGAGATCGGCGGACAATTGATCGCTCTTGGCGACAGGCTCTTCCGATAACCCCGTTCGTTCCATCAGGGGCGTCCGGGATCTCATGGGACGCCCCCAATCTTCTTCTTTGCCGATAGGAGGAATTGGTCCATGATGGGCAGGATACGTTCTTTCGTCAAATCGGGAAACCTTTTCCTGGGCTATCTCAGTGGCCTGGGCATCCTCGCGATGAGCCTCATGCTATTCTATGAGGTCATCGCCCGCTATTGCTTCGGTTCCCCCACGATCTGGGTCCAGGAGGTCTCCATCTATCTGTTCATGTGGTCGATGCTGGCCGGGGCATCCTACACGCTGATGCTGGGCAAACACGTGCGGATCGATCTGATCTTCGACCGGCTTTCCCCAAGGGTGCAGAACCTTTTGGATATCGTCACCAGCCTTGTAGGGATGGTCTTCTGTGCCATCGTGACCCATCAGGCCTATCTGATGATTGGGGGCAGCATTCGGTACAACAAGCTCAGTGCGACCATCCTGCGGGTTCCGATGTGGTTGGTGCAGCTGCCTCTCTTCCTGGGCTTCCTGCTCCTGACCCTCCAATTTCTGCTGATAGCCGTCGATCGGTTCGAAGCCCTGAACGGGGCTTCCGCCGAAACGGAAGGAGGAGCGGCGTAGATGTCCGAATTTTTGCTGGTCATTCTTCTCCTGATGCTGATCCTTTGCATGGGACTGCCCGTGGCCTTCTCCCTGGGGGCCACCTCCGTCGCCCTGATCTTCCTGTTCGGGCTTCCCCTCAAGGTCGTTGGGGCGACGATGTTCTCCTCCCTGGACAGCTTCACGACGCTTTCCATCCCAATATTCGTCCTCATGAGTCAGATCCTGCTGGACGGACGTGTTGGGGACGACCTGTTCGAGGTCATGAACTCCTGGGTGCGCCATCTCCCCGGAGGGCTGGCCATTGGGACGATTCTCGCCTGTGCGTTCTTCGCCGCCATCACGGGGTCGGGCGCCGCAACGGCAGCGACCATCGGGATGGTCGCCTATCCTGCGATGATCGAGCGCGGCTACGACAAATCCTTCACCCTGGGCCTGCTGGCCGCGGGCGGGACGCTGGGGATTCTGATCCCTCCCAGCATTCCGATGATCATCTACGGAACGGTGACGGAGGACTCCGTCGGCAGGCTGTTCATCGCGGGCGTTGTCCCCGGCCTCATCCTGGCGGGGCTCTTCATCCTGTATGCGGTCATGAAGAGCAAGCGGGGCGGTTTTACCCCGATGCCCAAAACCACCTGGAGCGAGAGGCTTTCCATCACGGCCAAGAACATCTGGGGAATCCTGTTGCCCTTCATCATCATCGGCGGAATCTACTCCGGCGCGTTCACCCCGACCGAGGCGGCGGCGGTCGGACTGGTCTACAGCCTGTTCGTGACCGTCGTTGTCTACCGAACCATCAAGGTGCGGGACATCCCGGGAATCTGTCTGAAGTCCGTTCCCACCTCGTGCATGATCGCGATCATCATCGCCGGGGCGCTGCTGTTCGGCAGGGTCATGGCTCTGCTGCAAATCCCCCAGGCCCTTACGGAGATCGTCGTGGAAAACAAGATGTCCGCATTGACGTTCATCATCGTCATGAACCTCCTGATGCTGGTGTTGGGCGCCATGCTGGAGACGGTCTCCATCGTGCTGCTGACCATGCCTTTGGTGACGCCCATCCTGCATGCTCTGGGGATCGATACCATCTGGTACGGCGTGATCCTGACGGTGAACATGACGATGGCCCTGGTTACGCCCCCCGTCGGGATGAACCTCTATGTGATCTGCGGCATTCGTAATGATGTTAAGATGAAGGACGTCATCCGGGGAGTGTTTCCTTTTATCGTCATCATGATTTTGTTCCTGGTCGCTACCATCATGTTCCCGCGGATAAGCCTGTGGCTCCCCTCCGTGATGAAGTAGCGCCTGGCTTCGGCTCATTTCATTTACTGGAGAAGGACCCCCTGCCTTTTTGAAATCTGGCTGTGATAGAATCTTATCCGGATGGGGGCGTGACGGAGCTTTCCGGCGGACGCGTTTTCAGGGACAGGATAGGCAGGAGATACTGTGGCAACGGATTTCGTGGCGCCGCACTCGATTGCGGACGAAGTTTGGGACTTTCTCAGAAAACAGCTTCTGCTGGGGAAGGAATATCCTCCCGGCTCCTTCATCCGTGAGGTCGAGCTGGCCGAAAAACTCAACATCAGCCGTTCCCCGGTTCGTGAGGCCATCAAGGAACTTGAGGCGCACGGGCTTGTCAAGGCCATTCCCCGAAAGGGAGCCGTCGTCCTCGGCTACAGCGATCAGGATGTCGCGGAGATCTACGATGTGCGCCTCTCCCTGGAAATGCTGATTTACGAGCATATCGTCAAATACGATCTCCTGAAGGACGAGCACTATCGTTGGCTCATGGAGACCATCGAACGTTTCAAGAGCGTCGCGGCTATCGTCGAGGAGGACCGGGAAAGGGCCCAGCTCAAGTTTTTCGACCTGGACTGCGATTTCCATTTCTACATCCACAAGCTCTCCGGGCTGAACTGGACGATTGAACTGCTCCGCAGGACTTATTCCCGGCTCTATCAGATTCAGCTGCGCCATGTGAGGCAGGAGAACCTGGACAGCCTGTCGGAGTATCATCGTCGGATCGTGGAAAACCTCAGGGATGGAAAGCTGGATGCCCTGCGGAACCTCAGTGTGCAAAGTTACATGCACAGCCGCACCTATTACCTCTCGAATACCGAAAGCGGGGCCTGATGGTCCCGCTTTTTCTATCCCTCTTTTTCCCGGCCTCCCAGCGACGTGATCAGGAACCGGGCCGAGCCCTCCAGGGCAAAGGGCCCCGCGTCGGCCGGGACGAAGAGGCTGGCGCCCTTCCGGGCGCTCAGTACGGTGGAGCCGGCACGGAGTGCAGCCGTCCCGTCCAGGCAGAGCAGGGAGTGAAACGTGTCCCCGTCCGCAGCACGTTCCCAGCGTCCGGACAGGTTCAGGACCTCCGCCCGAAAACAGGGGCAATCGGCCAGACGCTCCAACGTGCCGCCCGGAACGGGACGCGCGGAGGACGCACCCGGGACGGCGAGGCCGGCCGGGCCCGGGCGCATGACGTCGAGCGCCTTGGCCACGTGAAGCGGGCGGGATCTCCCGTCCGGCCCCGTCCGACCGTAGTCGAAGACGCGGTAGGTGAGGTCGGAGCTCTGCTGCACCTCGGCGATCAGGATGCCGCCCCCGATGGCGTGGATCGTGCCCGCGGGGATGAAAAAACGGTCTCCCTTTCGCACCTCCACCCTGTGAAGCACGTCGGTCAGGCTTCCGTCCCCGATGCGGCGCTCCAGCTCCTCCATTGTGAGCTCCCGCTCGAACCCCAGGTAGAGGAACGCACCGGGCTCGTGGTCCAGGACGAGCCACATCTCCGTCTTGCCCGGGCCGTGCTCGACGCGGGCGGCGTAGGCGTCGTCCGGGTGGACCTGGACGGAGAGGGGGAGCCGGGCGTCGATGAGCTTCACCAGCAGGGGAAAGGGATCGTCCGGCCCGTGGCGGCGGGAGACGATCTCCGGGTGTGCCCGAACGGCCTCCGAGAACGGGCGTCCCGCCCAGGGGCCGTCCGCGACGATGCCGTCCCCGGCGGGGTGGGCGGACAGCTCCCAGCTCTCCGCGACCGTTTCGAGGTCGGTCCTCATTCCCCAATCTTCCTTCAGACGCCTCCCACCCCAGAGGTAATCCTTGCAGGCGGGGGTCAGCGTAAAGGGTTCCATGCCGCAGCCTCCTTTTCCTCGTGCCGGGGACCCCGTGTTTCCGGAACGGTCCGTGTTCATGCCTGTCATCCTACCTCAGGACGGCGGGAAAGTACACCGCCGCCGCGAAAGGCTGTCCGGGGGCTTGAACGTAGGGGCCCTGATGTCATCGCGCCCTCCGCTTCTTCGCCCGTAGTAAAATAGAATGTGAATATGAAAAAGGGTCCGCCGTGGATTCCTCCGGCGTGCCCGAAATGTTTGGGAGTGATCGGTTTGCTTTCTGACGACCTGTACGGAGCTCCGCAGCTCGACAGCGGCCCCGGTTTCTGGTGGAGCGTCGAGTTCGAGGCGGGGAGCGGCGGGGACGAGGATGGAGACAAAAACTCCGCGTGGGCGGAGGAGCGCCTGTTCGACCTCGCCGCGCTCTCCGGGGCCATGGGGTCGGAGCTCGTCGAGGAGGGGGACGGGCTGGTGCTGCGGGCGGCCTACCGCAGCTCCCGGGAGATCGGCGCCCTTCTCGCGGAGCTGAGGGAACTGTTGGCCGACTTCCCCGGCGTCGCGCTGCGCGCGCACGGCAAGGTGGAGGACCGCCCCTGGCACACGCAGCACCTGGAGGCCTTCCCTCCGCTCGAGGCGGGGCGTGAGCTCGTCGTCATGGCCCCATGGCACAGGGACTCCGCGCCCGAGGGGCGGATTCCGATCCTCATCTACCCGGCCTCCGCCTTCGGGACCGGCTATCACGAGAGCACGCGCATCGCGCTCGAGCTTCTGGAGGAGGCCGTGCGGAAGGACGATACGATCGTCGACGTCGGGACGGGCACCGGCATCCTCTTCATCGCCGCGCTGAAGCTGGGGGCCGCGCACGCCGTGGCCCGCGACCTGGACCCGGCGACGCTCGGCGAGGTGCGGCGCAACATGGAGCTGAACGGCCTGCCCCCCATCCTCTGCGACCTGGCCGCAGGGGACCTCCTGAAGGGCGTGGAGGCGGACGCCGACCTGCTGACGGCCAACATCCTTTTGGAGCCGAACCTGGCTCTGCTGCCGGACGTGCTGCGCGTGCTGAGGCCGACGGGGTCCGCGATCTTCTCCGGTATGACGGTGTCCGAGCGGGAGTCCTTCCTCTCCGCCCTGCCCGCGGCGGGACTGGCCGTGGAGCGGGAGCTGCGCCTGGGGGACTGGTGGGGCTGCCGGGCCCGGCCCGCGCGGCGGGCGTGAACGCGGTTCAATCCCCGGACCTGAGGGGGCGGTCCGTCTGGGTCCACGTCCTGGGATGCCGCTCGAACCTCTGCGAGGGGGACTTCCTGGCCGGGGACTTGGAGGCGCGCGGAGCCCTCGTGACGCGGGACCCGGAGGGCTGCTCCGCCGCGGTGATCGTCAGCTGTTCCGTAACGGCGGAGGCGGACCGCAAGTGTCGGCAGGCGGTACGGCGCGCCCGCCGGACCGTCGGGGAGGCCGGGGTCGTCGCCGTGTGCGGCTGCTGGGCGCAGGGGGCCGCGGCGGACGAGGCCCGGGAGCTGGGCGCCGACATCCTGGTCGGCAACCGGAGGAAGGGCGAGCTGACCGACGTCCTCGAGGCCATGGTCCGGGACGGCCGGGCCTTCCGCGACCTCCGCTCCGATCTGCTTCGAGACCGGAGGTGGGAGGAGCTTCCCGCTAAGCGCCCGGTGTTCCACACGCGCGCCTTCCTGAAAGTGCAGGAGGGGTGCGATCATTTCTGCTCCTACTGCGTCATCCCGTTTCTGCGGGGCCGTTCCGTGAGCCGGCCCGCGGACCGTACGATGGACGAGGCCCGGCGCCTTCTGGACGCCGGGTGCAGGGAGATCGTCCTGACGGGGATCCACCTGGGCATGTACGGACGGGATACGGGCTCGTCCCTCGCGGAGCTGGTGCGCGCACTCTCGGCCCTGCCGGGGCTGGAGCGGCTGCGCTTGGGGTCCCTGGAGCCCTTCGCGCTCTCGGACGACCTCCTGGAGGCCCTGGGGGAGAGCCCCGTCTTCTGCCCGCACCTGCACCTTCCGCTCCAGAGCGGGGACGACGGGGTCCTGAGCCGAATGCGCCGCGGCTATACGGCCGATGACTTCGCCCAGGTCTGTGCTCGGGCGCGTGAACGTCTGGGGGCCGACCTTCACATCAGCAGCGACGTCCTGGTGGGGTTCCCCGGCGAGGACGAGAGCGCCTTTGGGAATACGCTGCGGCTGATGCGTCGTGCGGGGATTGGGCGCGCCCACGTCTTTCCCTACTCGCCGCGGCGGGGCACCCCGGCCGCGGCGTTCGAGGGCCGGGTGGACCCCGCCGCGCTCTCCGCCCGTGCCGCCGAGGTCGCGGCGCTGGGGAACGAGCTCCTGGACGCCTATGCCGCCCGCTTCGTCGGTCGGACCCTCCCGGTCCTGCCCGAGGGGGGACGCTGCAGCGGCTACACGCCGCACTTCCTGCCGGCGGCCTGGGGGGGCGGGGCGGAGGTCGGGCGCTCCGTCCGGCTCCGCATCGATTCCGCGTCGGGGGGGGAGCTCAGAGGATGTCCCGTATGAAGTCCGAGTCCGTCTCCATCGGTATCGATCTGGGCACGCGCAATGCCCTCTGCTCCTACGTGAACGAGCTGGGGGCCGTGGAGGCGATAAGGAACCGATGGGGTTCCCTCTCGACCCCGTCCGTCGTGGGGTGGGACGGGGAATGGCACGTGGGGGAGGACGCGGTGCGGATGGCCCTGAACGGTTCCGAGGACGTCTGGTGGGACGTCAAGCGCCGGGTGGGCAGCCCCTTTCGGGCGGTTCTGGATGGGAGAGGTCATGCGGCGCACGATTTGCTCGTCCCGCTGCTCTCCGCCCTCAGGGAGGACGCGGAGGCGCACCTGGGGACCTTCGTCTCCTCCTGCGTCCTGGCGGTCCCCGCCTGTTTTTCCCTGACCCAGAGGGAGGCCATGGTCCGGGCCGCGGACGCGGCCGGGCTGCACGAGGCCCGAATTGTGGCGGAGCCGACCGCGGCTGCGCTCTCCTTCGGGCGGGAGGGCCGTTTTCTGGTCCTGGACTTCGGTGCCGGGACCGTGGACCTCTCCGTCGTCGAGAGCGACGAGGGGGTGTGGCAGGTGCTGGAGAGCGTCGGCAGTGACGGGATCGGAGGGTACGACTTCGACCTGGCCCTCGCGGACTGGCTGCGGGAGCGTCTGCTGCTGGCCCCTCTGCCCTCCTCGGACTCGCGCTGGCGCGCCCTGGTGATGGAGGCGGAACGGGTGAAGGTCACCCTCTCCGAGTGTCTCGCCCTCGACTGGACGCCGCCCCCCCTGGAGGGACGGGCTCTGCCCCCTCTGACGGTCCGGCGAGAGGAGCTGGAGCGCCTGATGCGCTTCCCGATCCGCCGCCTCGTCCACATCGTGCGTCGGCTCTGGGAACGGCACGGGCCCGACCACCTGCTTCTGGTCGGCGGCTCCAGCCGGATACCCCTGCTGCGCGAGGTCCTGGAGCGGGAGGTGGCCCGGCCGGAACGCCTGAGCCTCTGTGCCGAGGACGCCGTGGTGCGCGGTGCGGCGCTCTATACCCGCTCGGGGCGGGAGCGCCTGCTGCTGGACATCCTGTCCGGGGAGCTCACGGCGCTCTGGGAGGGGGCGGCCCTGCGGGTCCTGCCGGAGAACTCCACCCTTCCCGTGCGGTCGTCGGTGGAGCTGAGGGTGGGCCGATCCGGCCGCTCGGTCCTGGAACTGCGCCAGTCGCCCAACGAGCTGAGGACCGAGGGGCTGCGTCTGGCCTCCCTGGAGCTGGAGGTCCTGGAGGGCGAGACGCTTCGTCTCTGCTGCGAGGTCTCGGCATCCGGGCGCCTTGCGGCGGAGCTCCGCCGCGGGATGGGCGAGCGCGTGGAGATCCCGCTGCTCTCGCCCTTCCCGGGCAGGCCGCATGAAAACGAGGTCTCTGGGGAGGTACAGCGCCTTCGGGAGCTGAAGCTGACCCTCGCCGCGCTGGAGACCGCGCTCTCGGAGGAGCAGCAGGATCGGCTGCACGCCCTGGTGCGCCGGGCCGAGGGCATGCCCTTCGACGCCGGGACGGCGGAGTTGATCGAGGAACTGGTGAGGGATTTGGAAACTGCGGTATCCTGATTTTGTCGATGTTTCGACGAGCAGAGGTTGACGTGAACGTAAATCTTTCGGCAGAGGTAGCGTACAGCTTGAGGGTGTTGGGGCTCGCCCCCGGGGCGACGGCCGCGGACGTGCGGTCGGCGTTCCGGCGGCTTGCGCGCACCTGCCACCCGGACGTGACGGGCCGTCAGGGATCGTACCGCTTTCAGGAGATCACCGGGGCCTACACGTTTTTGAAGGGGCTGCCCGCCGAAGAACTGAAACGCTGTCCCTCCGGGGCCTCCGTTCGGCAGCCGGTCCGGCGCCCCTGGCCCGACCCCTTCGCCTGGTACCGCAGGCGTGCCGAACGCGCCCAGGCGGAGGCCGAGGCCGTGCGGGAGGCCGAGCGTCGGGAGGAGGAGCGCCGCAGCCGGATGCGGGACGAGCGCATCGGCCGCGTTCTGGACCGTTACGAAAGGGCCCTCTCCGCGCACTGGGCGCAGGTGGAGGAGGCGGCGGACCGTGGATTCCTCGGCGAGCTCCTGGTTCGGCTGGCCTCTCCGGTTGCCGCCGTGCGATACCTCGCCCTGGGACGCCTTGGGACCTTGGCGAATCGGGAGGAGGTCCTGCGGGCCGTCGGAGAGCTCCTGCGCCGCCACGAGATCGACGACCGGACGGCCCGGCTGGTCGCGGGCCTTCCGCTGAGGCCCGAGTGCCGAAGGCGCCTGGCGGAGGAATCGGCGTGCCGCGCCGGGGACATGCCGGACCCTCTGCTCTCCGCCCTCCTCGGCCTGAGGACGGGGATAGAGCCGGACCCAGGCCTCATGGACCGCTATCTGGGTCGAGCGAAGGCCGGCGGCGCGGCCCTGCTGCTGCGGTATTGGCCCGGGGGCGTGTCCCCCTCGGACAAGGTCCTGCTGCGCCTGTTGGAACAGGATGACGAGCGCGTACTGGTACCGCTGCTCTGCGCCATGAAACAACGTTTCCCGACGGCCGGTGGGCAGCCGGCGCGTCCTTAGGGGGCCGGCTCCGTTCCCGCGGGGTGGAACGCGGCAGTCTCCTCGAGTTCGGCCAAGAGGGCAGCCAGCTCCTCAGTGGTCCAGTCGAGGGATTTCAGGATCAGCTTGTCCGCCATGCTTTCCTTCCCCTTCTTTTGCTTCCATTTCTTCTCCCGGACGTATTTCCGCCACGTCTGCGGCGTGGCGGCCAGTCCTCTCTCGAGGCGCCAGAGCGTGTAGCCGGCCTGATACTCCCATCCCAGCGGCGGGATGTTCTTCTTGAGGTACTTCTGCTTGTTCCTGTTTATCGCGGCGCCCGAATCAGCCACACACAAAAAACTCACAGCCGCGGCCAGGGCGAGGGCGGCGCCCAGCCGCGTCAGCCTTGTCCTCATTGCGTATCCGTGCTCCCTTCCCTATTTTATGGCTTTTACGGCCTTTACTTTTTGCAGCCTTTACAGGCTTATGCTCTAATTGTACAATAAAAAAACCAGATAAAATTTCTTCTTTATGAAAGAGGAGCCGCCCCGAAAGAGGGGCTATTTCGTTCAAGCAAGGAGGCTTGAGCTATGCGTATCGTGCAGACGAGCACCATCGTCAACATCGAGGGGTTCACGGACCGTTTGGAGCGCGGGTTTGCGGTCCGCCGTGAGAACGTCAACTACGAGCACGTCAAGGAGCCCGTCATCATCCCCCGCCCGCAGATCGAGGACTTCAACTCGCTGGTCGTCGTCCACGACAAGGTGGAGCAATACGGTTAGGCGGTATTCTTCCCCCCTCGCGTCCCCACGGGATGGGGGGAAGGAGTGGGGGATAAGGCCCCCCTTGTTTTTTGTATGCATTCGGAGGAGGCTCGGATGATGAAGGTTGTTGTTTTGGGCTGCACGCACGCCGGCACGGCGGCGGTATTGAACACGGTGGCGCTGCACAAGGACGCGCAGGTCACGGTCTATGAGAGGAACGACAACATCTCCTTTCTTTCGTGCGGCATCGCGCTGCACGTGCAGGGGGTGGTGAAGGATCCCGCCGGGCTGTTCTACTGCTCGCCCGAAAAACTCGCGGAGCTCGGCGTCAAGACCTGTATGAAGCATGAGGTCACGGAGGTCGATCTGGCGAAGAAAAAGCTGAGGGTCCGAGACCTGGAGTCGGGGAGGGATTCCGAGGACACCTTCGACAAGCTGATCGTCACCTCCGGCTCCTGGCCCGTCGAGCCGCCTATCGAGAACGTGAAGCTGGAGAACGTCCTGCTCTGCAAGAATTACGCCCATGCCATGGAGATTGTGAAGCGGTGCGGGAGCGCCCGCAGCGTTGCGGTCGTCGGCGCGGGATACATCGGCACGGAGTTGGTGGAGGCCTTCGAGACCCAGGGCAAGTCCGTGACCTTCATCGACCAGATGGCGCAGGTGCTGCCGCGCTATCTGGACCCCGACGTGATCGACGTGATTGAGAAGCTCTACATCCAGAAGGGCGTGAAGCTGGCCTTCGGCCGGACTGTGAAGCGGTTTGTGGACGACGGGCACGGAAGGGTCGCCAGGGTCGTCACGACGGACGGGGAGTTCGACGCGGACCTGGCGATCCTGTGCGTCGGCTTCCGTCCGCAGACGGCTCTCTTCAAAGGGAAGCTGGAGATGCTCCCGAACGGGGCGCTCCGTGTGGACGAGTACATGCGCACCTCGCATCCCGACGTGTTCGCCGCCGGGGACTGCTGCGCGGTCTACAACAACGCCTCCCGCCAGTATTCCTACATCCCGCTGGCCACGAACGCCGTCCGTATGGGGACGCTGGCCGCACGGAACCTCAAGGCCCCCACGACCAAGCACCGGGGCACCCAGGGGACGTCCGGCATCAAGATTTACGATTGGAACATCGCCAGCACCGGCTTGACCGAGCTGGTGGCCAAGGAGCTGGGGCTCGATTACGCGGTCTCCGTCCTGAAGGACAACTACCGTCCGGAGTTCATGCCCACCACGGAGCCCTTCTACCTCAAGCTGGTCTACGAGCGGAGGACGCTGCGCATCCTGGGCGCGCAGGTCCGGTCGAAGGAGGACCTCACCCAGTCGATCAACACGCTGTCCGTCTGCATCCAGAACGGTATGACGGTGGAGGACCTGGCCTTCGTGGACTTCTTCTTCCAGCCGCATTACAACAAGCCGTGGAACTACCTCAACTCGGTGGCGCTCCAGGCCCTGCCCCCGGTGTAGGGAGGGGAGCCGGAGAAGAGAAGGCCGAAAAAGCGGGATTTCTCTCCATGGAGCGGGACCGTTCGAGACGGTCCTGCTCTTGGTGTAGAATGAAGGCGCCCTCGTTTTCGGAGGGCGCTTTTCCATACCCGCTCCCGCCCCGCCCCGTTCCGAGGCGGTGTCGCGGAAAAAATGGGATGGGGGAAGCGCGGTAGGGGAAGCTCGATAGGGAAAATTCGATGAAAAGGATGATTGAAGGCATGGCAAAGAAGACTACTTTCCTTCTGGCGGCGCTTCTGTGCGCCGCGTTCGTTCCGCCGGCTCTGGCCGCTTCTCACGTCCCGGGCGAGGCGCTGGTGGTCTTCAAAAGGGCGCCCGGCGCAGCGGTGACGGCGGCGTCCGTGGAGCGCGGGTCGGAATCGTTCCGGCTGGCGTCGCTGGCGGCGGCCTCCGGGGCCCGCGTGGCCCAGGCCTACGGGTCCCTGTCCGAGGCCGGCGACGGCGTCTTCGCTCTGGTTCGCTCCGAGACCAGGACGGCGGAACAGCTGGTGGAGGACCTGAGGGCGAGATCCGACGTGCTTGCGGCATCTCCCAACCGCATCTCCCGGGTCATGCGGGAGCCCAACGATCCCCGGTATGTCTCGGGAGAGCTTTGGGGACTCTCAGCCATCCATGCCCCCAAGGCGTGGGACGTCACGACGGGCAGCGGTAGCACGGACGTGTACGTCGCGGTGGCGGATTCGGGTATCTACGCCGCCCATGAGGACCTCCAGCCGAACCTGGATACGAGGCTCAGCCGGAACTTTGCGCGGGCGGAGGGCGCCGCCGCCAATCCCTCGGACTATATCGACGTCCACAGGCACGGAACGCACGTGGCGGGGACGATCGGGGCCGTCGGAAACAACGGCCTGGGCGTCGTGGGGGTGAACTGGACGACGCGGCTGATCGCGCTGCGGATCATGGGCGCGAATGGTACCGGTTGGGACTCCTGGACCGTGGAGGCTCTCAATTACCTGGTCTCCCTCCTTCGCACTCATCCGCAGATGAAGATCGCCGCGATCAATCTCTCCCTGGGAGGGTACAAGAGCGAAGCTCCAAGCAAGATTCAGTTGAGTGTCTATTGGCGCGCCTACAAGGTTCTGGACGACCTGGACCGGACGGTGATCGTCGCCGCGGCGGGAAACGAGGGGCTGGAGGTGGGCAAGCCCGCGCCGTACGACGAACCGGATCCCGAAGATCCCGATTCTCCATTCTATAGAAGAGGTGACTATTGCTATCCCGCGTCCTTCACCGGGCTGAAGAACCTGATCGTCGTCGGTGCGGCGGCGTCCAACGGCGGTGCGGCGTCCTTCTCAAACTGGAGCCCGACGGCCGTCTCGCTCGTGGCTCCGGGCGTGCGCATCCTCAGCACGGTTTTTCCGGATGCCAGCAGCGGAGACGGCTCCTTCGGAACCTGGTATGGGGAGATGTCCGGCACGTCCATGGCGGCCCCGCACGTTGCCGGGGCCGCGGCACTGCTGGCGGGCCGTTACCCGAACGCCACGGCCTCCCAGATCAAGGATGCTTTGCTGAAGGGAGCGGATGGCAGCCGGAACCCGGTGGCGACGGCGCGGACAAACACGGGCGGCGCCAAGCTATCCCAGTACGGTTACCTGGACGTGAAGAAAGCGCTGGACATCCTGGAGGCGGTGAGCCCCGATCTGGGGCCCAAGCCGCAGCCCGACCGGCCGAACCCCGTTCCCCCCTCCAGCAGCCAGTCCCGAAAGTCCGGAGGGGGCTGCGACGCGGCGGGGGCCGGGGCCTGGATGCTGGCCGTTTTGGCGCTTTCGGCGCTGCGCCGCAGAGCGTAAAGTAGTGTAAAGTATGAAAAGGATTGGGGATGATGACGATGCTGGAGAAAGGTAAAATTACGGTTATCCTGTTGTCCATGCTGTTGGCGGCCTGTCCTGCCGCTTTTGCGGGCGCTCCTGCGGCGCCGGGCGAGGCGCTGGTCGTGCTTAAAAATGGACTGGCGGGGCCCCTGACCGAGGAGACCCTCGCGAGCGTGGAGGGCCGAATTTACGTGGCGGAGGTTGCCCACGGCGTGGGCGCGCGCGTCGTGAACGTCTACGAGAGCCTCTCCGCCGCGGGGGGTACGATCTTCGCCCTTTTCGCCTCCGATAAGCAGACGACGGAGCAGCTGATCGAGGCGCTGGAGAAGCGGCCCGAGGTGCTGGCCGTCTCGCCCAACCATGAAGTGCGCATGATGGGGAAGCCGAAGGGGAGCGGGGCGGTTTCCGCAGACAAGAAAGTTCAAGAGCCGAAGCCCCAGATAAAAAAACAGAAGGCTCCCGCAAAGTCGAAGCCGAAGAAGTAGGGATTTTGTGAAAGCGAGGCGGCGCCGGCCCATCGGCCGGCGCCGCCTTCATACTCCGAAGACCCTGGTGCGCTCGGCGCCCCTGGCGTGTCTGCCGGGGCTCAGTACTTCGCGTTATGGTTCTTCCCCACGCCAAAAAGCTGGAGAGTGGAGTTCATAAGCTCCTCCTGGGTGCGGATGAGAAAGGCGCCCATAGCCATCTGAACCTTTGCCTGGCTGAGCTCGACGGACGACTTCGCGATGTCCATGACGTCCAGGCCGCCCGAGCTCACGGACTCGGCCACCGCCGCGGCCCGGTTGACGGAGTCCTGCATCATGGCGGCCCCGGCCTGCCCCAGCTTGTCGAAACTGTTGATGTTCACGGAATATCCCTCCCTGCTGTGAAACGACATCCCGGACGCGCCGGTTCCAGGGAATTTTACCAGATGTCCTCACTTCCCACAATAAAAAGATGCCCCCTGCGGCCTGTGCGGGGGGATTTTGGGTATAATGGATAATGGACCTGTGGAATATTCCGAAAACGAAAGGATGAGGACCCATGCTGGAACTTCTGGGACGGCGCAGGAGCATTCGCAAGTTTACGGACGGCGTTTTGAGCGATCCGCAGATCGAGGCGCTGGTCTACGCGGGGCTTCTGGCCCCGTCGGCAAAGAACAGAAAGCCCGTGGAACTTTTCTTCGTCCGGGACCGGGCGATGGTTGCGCGGCTTGCGGGCTGCCGCGACGCGGGCGGGGATGCCCTGAGGACAGCCGCTCTGGCGGTCGCCGTGACGGCCGACCCCGCTGTCAGCGATGTCTGGGAGGAGGACGCCTCCATCGCCGCCACGCAGATCTTTCTCGAGGCGGAGGCCCTGGGCCTGGGATGCTGCTGGGTCCAGGTCCGTAGGCGCCCCTGCGGGGAGGGAACGGCCGAGGACGCGGTGAGGCGGATGCTGGACATCCCCGAGCGCCTCTCCGTCCTGTGCCTTCTGGCCATCGGCTTCAAGGACGAGATGAAGGAAGACTACGACCTCTCGAAGCTGGATCGGTCGAAGGTACATGAGATTCGGGGTTAGTGCGGTTGGCGAGGTCTATGGCAGGCGAGGAAATGACAAAGTGATATTTTTTTCCTGACTCCTTGGATTTACAATCTATGTGAAGTGCCTGATGTCAGGAGGAGAAGTAGGAAAACGAACTTGACAAGCGGCACTTTATTTCATTTCTTTCGACGTTATAAAAAACGGTTTACAGTTTCGGTATCGGCCACTCTGTTATTCGCAGATCAGAATTATTCCTGTCTGCAGGTTGATGGTCCGCCGTGAGCCCTGCTGTCTAAGAACGCAAATCACAGGATTTTCCTGTTCTGACATAGTTTGCACCGCAGATGGCTCGAACCTTCAAGCAGACGGTACTTCTTGTTGGATACCGTCGGAAATGAACTCATCAGTCCTTAACTGAAATTTTGTTGCCCGATTCGTTTACCCCCCTCTTTGGCTCTGAACTGCATTCCATGACTTGGGCAATATCCTCCCCAAACGCGTCCCCTGGCGGGCTTTCAACGCCTTTGACTCATGTCCGATCCTTCCCTGTGTGAGGGTATGCATTCCCTGCCTCGCTGAACCCTCTCTGACGCGGGGTATTTCCATTGGAGCGTTCTTGGGGAACCCATCTTTATTCGCCTGTTTTTTGAATTGACAAAAAACATTTTGAATGTTAATTTAATATTGTGCCGATATAATAAATATTGTGCCGATATTTGAAACAAATTTAAGAATTTTTTCATGAGATTTCTGAGCCTGGGTTTTGAAAGAACTTGAACCTGTTTTCCGTTTTTCCTTGACTTGTTTTTTTACGTTAATGTAAGGGGGATCGGATGATGGCCAAGGAGAACAAGCTTCAGTCCGTAGAACGTGCTTTTTCCGTGATCGAACTTCTGGACGTTTATGGCGAACTCGGAGTCACTGAGATAGGCAAAAGGCTTTCTCTGGACAAAAGTACGGCTTTTCGTGTCCTTGCAACCTTAAGATCGCTGGGCTATATAGTACAGAACCCTTCCAGCTCGAAATACTACAACAGCTACAAATTGTTCGAGATAGGCACGAGTGTCGCCAGGCGTACTGGTCTCCCGAAGCTTGCCCATCCTTACATGCTCGAACTTTCGCAGCTTACCGGAGAGGCTGTAAACCTTGCAATAAGGGATGGTACTCAGGCACTTTATCTGAGCAAGATTGAATCTACCGACACTATCAAGGTTTGCATGAATCTGGGACAGACCATCCCTCTTTATTGCACGGGGCTTGGGAAGGCCCTCATTGCCTATTGTTCCGAAGAGGAGGTGCGTGAGATCTTTCGTGAGCAGCATTTTTTTCGCTACACTGCGAGAACTTTTACGGATATTCCCTCCCTGCTGGTCGATCTTGAAAAAATTCGTAGTTGTGGCTACAGCATTGATAATGAGGAACATATCAAAGGTATCCATTGCATTGCCGCGCCTGTGTTCGATTCAAGTAAAAACGTCCTTGCGGCGATAAGCATCGCTTTGCCGCAGTTTCGTTTTGAGGAAATGGATGATGAAGAACGATTGAATTACCTTGTGCGTGATGTCGCGAGGCGTTTTTCGGCCTCCCTGGGAAGTCGGGAGCCTTGACGGGGTTCTGAGAGGAGGTGTAGAAGACAGGGCCAAGAAAAGTCAGGGAGTGCGTTGTGAGGAACTTGTCGGGTCGAGATGGATTTTTGTTCGGAAGGTAAAGGAGGATTGAGGGATGAAAAAGTGTTTCCTTGCAATGTTGTTGGCATTCAATGTGTGTTTGCTTGCGTCGGGGGCTTTTGCGGATGTCCCGGTCGTACTGCGTCTTGGGATGACTACGGAAGTAGGCGGGCATTATTACAGGGGGGCCGAAAAGTTTAAGGAGAACCTGGAAAAGTACACGAACGGTAAGGTGACGGTGGAACTTTTCCCCAGCAGTCAGCTTGGTAACGAACGGGATATGATCGAGGGTGCTGCTATGGGGCTGATCGACATGTGCATCGTCTCCTCGGCCCCGCTCGCAAACTTCTCGCCTGACTTCATGGTTTTTGACTTCCCTTTCATCGTCGTGGACAGGCAGAAAGCGTACAGCATCATGGATGGAGAGGTGGGCACAGCTATCCTCAAGGCCCTGGAGGATAAGGGCATCAAAGGACTCGGTTTTTGGGAGAACGGCTTTCGTCATGTTTCGAACAACAAAAAGGTCATCGCACACCCCGGAGACTTGGCGGGGGTGAAGATACGAACGATGGAGAACCCCATCCATCAGGCGACGTTCAAGCTCCTGGGGGCGACTCCCACGCCGATGGCTTGGGGAGAGGTTTTCATTGCCTTGCAACAGGGAACGATTGATGGGCAGGAGAATCCATTGATCATCTTTTCCACAGTAAAGATTTACGAGGTACAAAAGCATCTTTCTCTCACCGGGCACTTTTATTCTCCGGCCCCATTCCTGATGAGCAAGCAGGTGTTCGACAGCTTCGACAAAGATATCCAGGATGCCATCCTGAGGGCGGAGAAGGAGGCGCGTGATTGGGAGCGGGAGTACAGCGCCAGTCTCGATGAGCAGATTCGAAAAGAACTGGAGGCGAAGGGAGTCACGATTACCGATGTGGACAGGGAAGAATGGAAAAAGGCCTGTCTTCCTGTATACGAACAGTTTCGATCGAAGGTCAATCCCGAATACCTGAAGGCCATGCTGGGTGAATGAGGGTTTAGCGACGGACAGGGCCTCTCGTTGGAAGGCCCTGTCTGCTCCTTGAGGGAAGGGAGGGGAAAAAGACGTGGGGAAGTTGGTCGATCGTTTTGAGGAGTATGTCCTTACCGTGCTCATGCCGGTGATGGTCCTTATCGTCTTTGCCGGAACCGTGGGGCGATATTCCGGTTGGTTTTCTTTGGCCTGGTATGAGGAAGCCGCCCGATACATCATGATTTGGCTCGTATTTATCGGTATCAGTGCTGCTGCCAAGAAGAACGCACATTTTGCGGTCGAGGTCATTTTTATGGTCACTCCCAAAGCATTTCACAAGGCTATCAGGGGACTGATCGTTCTTTTGGCCGTCTTTTTCTGCGGTACGGTATGTTTCCTCTCGTTCGGATACCTGCAGCGCCTCTATTCAATGCATCAAATTTCTCCCTCGCTGGAGGTTCCCATCTGGACAATGTATTCCGCCATCCCGATAGGTTGCCTGCTCATGCTGCTTCGGACGCTCCAATATTATTGGAGATCGTCTCTGTCTTCAACTCCGTTAAAGGCGGAGCATCCGGAAGAATACCAATAAAGGGGGAAGAGCAATGGCTTTCATACTGTTTGGAGTGCTCTTCGTCGTCCTGATCCTAGGTGTCCCGATAGGAATTTCCATGGGGATGGGGGTTCTCGCTGCCCTGACCTTCGGCGGGACGCGTGTTCCCAGTACAATTATCGTCCAGCGTATGTTTACGGCGCTAGATAACTTTCCTTTCATGGCGGTGCCCTTTTTTATCCTGGCAGGTGACCTGATGCAACAAGGTGGCATTTCGAAAAGACTGCTGCGATTCATCCACCTTATCTGCCGGCGTATCCCAGCCCGTTTGGCTATTATCACGACGATCGCATCCGGTTTTTTTGGTGCCATTTCCGGATCGAATCCTGCGACGGTGGCCGCGATCGGGGGGATCATGATTCCGGAGATGAAGGAAGTGGGATATCCTGAGGACAGCTCCGCCGCAGTCGCAGCGGCCTCAGGGACTCTGGGTGTCATCATTCCACCCAGCATCTCCATGATTACATATTCTTTGGTGGCCTCGGTCTCTATCAGTACGATGTTCATTGCTGGAATCATGCCGGGGCTTCTTCTTGCCCTTACTATTATAGTGGTGAGTCTCATCCTGTGTGGGCGATATGAGAGGGGAGTCCAGGGTAAAGTTTCTTCGAAAGAGATTCTGGCCGCTTTTTTTGATGCGATTTGGGCACTCCTTATGCCGGTCATCATACTCGGCGGCATCTACGGCGGCATTTTTACGCCGACAGAGGCGGCAGCGGTAGCCTGTGTGTATTCCTTCATTATCAGTGTGTACGTCTATCGGGATATCAGCTACTCGGACCTGCCTGCAATCTTCACGAAATCCGGGATCAGTACGGCTATCGTCTTGTTCATCGTGGCCGTCTCCTCATCATTTTCCTGGCTCATGACCAGCGCTGGAGTCCCCGGGCAGATCACCCGCTACTTGCTGACGTCTTTCTCCAGCAAATACACACTGTTTCTCATGATGAATCTGAGCTTGCTTTTCCTGGGATGTTTCCTGGAAACTCAATCCATCATACTGCTCATGACGCCCATTCTGCTTCCGCTATGCGTGCAGCTTGGAATGCATCCTGTCGCCCTCGGACTGATCATTGTAGTCAACACATCCATTGGCATGATCACGCCTCCCATGGCGGTGAATTTGTATGTCGCGAGCAGCATTGCGGGCGTCGGTATCGAAAGAATCACCATAAAAATACTGCCATATCTCTTTGCCTTAATAGCCGTCCTGATCTTTGTAACGTATTTTCCACAGGCATTGATGTGGATACCCACCCTGGTTGGAGCACAATGAGCGGATGTTTTTAACAGTGTCAGTGGAGGGGTTTTTCCAAAAGGGGGTAGGCTATGAAAAGTGAAATCACGAAAAAAGGAATAGAACGGGCGACCCATAGGGCGCTTTACTACGCCATGGGATATTCCCCGGAAGATCTGAAAAAGCCAATTGTTGGCCTCGTCAATTCCAGGAACGAGTGTATGCCGGGCCACATGCAGCTTGATTTGATCGCCAGAGCCGTACGGGAGGGCATCATCGAAGCCGGGGGAATGCCGGTGGAATTCCCTACGATAGGGATCTGCGACGGTATCGCTCAGGGGAATTTTGGAATGCACTATCCTTTGGCCAGCCGTGAGTTGATTGCCGATACCATTGAGGTGATGATGAACGCTCACTCCTATGATGCCATGGTGCTTGTGACAAACTGCGACAAGATTACGCCGGGAATGCTTATGGCGGCGATACGCCTGGATGTTCCAGCGATTCTGGTGAGTGGCGGCCCTATGGCGACGGGATATCATAAGGGTAAGGCCATGGGATATTCTGATTTGATGTTCTCCCAAGGGCTTGTAGCCAAAAAGGAGATGTCCGAGGCACAGCTTGCCGAAATGGAGAGAGATGCCCTGCCGGGGTGTGGGGCCTGTAATCTTTTGGGAACGGCCAACTCCATGAACTACCTGACCGAGGCTTTGGGGATGTGCTTGCCAGGCAGCGCAACACCTGCGGCATCGGGACGACGTATCGCTCTGGCTCGCGACACGGGACGCAAGATCATGGAGCTCTTGAAGAAGGGGATCACCCCACGGCAGATCGTGACGCACGAGGCCCTGGAGAATGCCGTTGTCCTAGACCTGGCTATTGGCGGCTCGTCGAATACGATTCTGCACCTCACCGCGTTGGCCCATGAGGCGGATATCGATTTCGACCCCAGGATCTTCGCGGAGAAGTCGAAACATGTGTCCCATTTGGTGAAGTTGAGCCCGGCGGAGCGCGGACACTATCCGGAGGATCTCTATCGTGCCGGAGGGATCACCGCTGTTCTGGCACAGCTTGCAGAGGCCGGTATGCTTCATGGGGATGCCCTCACCGTGACGGGAAAAAGCCTTTTCGAGAACGTCAGGGGTTCTGCTGTGAGCAATGACGAGGTCATCCGTCCTTTCGGCAACCCTTATTCCAAAACCGGCGGCCTTCAGTTGCTCTTCGGTAACCTCGCTCCGGAGGGATCGGTATGTAAGATAGCCGCAGTCAACCCCAAGATGTACAGGCATCGGGGACCTTCAAGGATATTCGAGAGAGAAGAAGAGGCTGTTGCTGCGATTTATGGAGGTAAGATCAAGCCGGGAGATGTCGTGGTGATTCGTTACGAGGGGCCTAAAGGGGGACCGGGGATGCGGGAGATGCTCACGGCGACGGCGGCTATTGTAGGCATGGGGCTTGGTCTCGAAGTCGCTTTGATCACGGACGGGCGATTTTCCGGAGGAACCGCCGGGGCCGCGATCGGCCATGTATCACCGGAGGCGGCGGAGGGTGGTCCGATTGCTCTCGTTCAGGAGGGCGATACGATCTCTATCGATATCCCGAATGGAAAGGTAGAACTTGAGGTCGACGAGGACGAGCTGCGGAGACGGCGCAGGGGGTGGACGAAGAGGGAGAACAGTATCCCCGGGGGCAGTTATCTGAGGCGTTATGCCAGAATGGTTTCGTCGGCCATGTCGGGGGCTGTTTTTCCGAAGGATTGACGTGGATGTGTTTTTCATGCTCTGGCTCCGGTGGAAATATCGGACAACGTGATGGGATTGGTTTGGGATAAACTGATCACCAATGTTGGTCTTAACGCTATCACCGCCATTACGGGTATCCTGAACGGGCAGGCCCTGGATATCCCCGAGGCCAGGGAACTATCGAGGAAGGCCGTTCAGGAGGCCGTCGCCGTTGCGGAGCGGAAGGGGATAAGGCTCTGCGACGATCCTCTTAAGCATGTCGAGGAGATCCTTCACATGACGGGGGGTAACCGTTCCTCCATGTTGCAGGACGTGATGCGGCACAAGAGGACGGAGATCGATTTCATCAATCTCGCTATCGTCAGGGAGGCGGTAGCTCTCGAAATGCAGGCCCTTGTAAACGAAGTGCTGGGCAAACTTGTAAGGGTCTTAGAGGCTACATATCCTGAATTGCAGACGTGATGAATGGAATCGGTCTCGTCAGAATATAGTGGGCAGGATCCAGATGGGATCTTTGTTGAGGAGGCAGGAAAATGATGGAAACTATGAAAAAGAAGTGTTCTGTCCAAGATTTCCAGAGATATAAGGAAGAGGGGCAGAAATGGACCTGGAGCATCTGTTATGATTATACCATGGCCTCCATTGTGGACGAGAGCAGAACCGAGATGATTCTGGTCGGCGATTCGTTGGGAAATGTCGTCATGGGGGTGGGATCCACGGTTCCCGTGTCCCTCGACATCATTATCCACCACGCGCGCTGCGTTGTGAGGGGTGCCCCCAACACCTTCGTCGTCGGTGACATGCCATTTGGAACCTACAACGTCAATTGCGATCAGGCCATCACGACCGCCAACCGTATTATGCAGGAGGGGGGCAGCGATTGCGTCAAGCTGGAGGGGGGCGCAAACATGGCCGACAGAATCGCCGCCATCGTCAAAGCGGGCATACCCGTCATGGCCCACATTGGCCTGACCCCCCAGTCCATCAGTGCTCTTGGCGGTTTCAAAGTGCAAGGTAAGGACCGAACGATAGCGGATAAACTTGTCGAGGATGCTGTTGCCGTGACGGAGGCTGGGGCCTTTGCCATCTGCCTGGAGTGTATGCCAAGCGTGGTGGCGAAAAAGATCACTGAGACGGTCCGTATCCCCTGTGCGGGTATCGGCGCAGGGCCGTACTGCGACGCGCAGGAACTGAACCTGTACGACATGACGGGACTCTTCGGCGATTTCAAGCCGAAGTTTGTAAAACACTACGCGAAACTCCGTCAGCCGATGGTGGACGCGCTGAATCGGTTCTACGACGAGACCTGTGCGGGCACGTTTCCAACGCCGGAGTTCAGCTACAACGCGTCGGTCGAGGGGTACTGACCCGAACGTTTCCACATTGTAGGGATTGTCCCCAGTTATGGGCATCAATAGGTGAATTGCCTGAAATCAAGAACGGGAGGTATGAAGGTCATGGCAAAGAAGAAGGGGCGCTTGGAGTTTCTGGAGATGAAGAAGAACGGGGAGAAGGTGACGTGGGTCACGGCCTACGACTTCCCGACGGCGATGTTCGCGGAGGCGGCGGGGCTGGACATGATCCTGGTGGGCGACTCCCTGGGCATGGTGGTGCTGGGCTACCCAGGCACGATCCCCGTGACGATGGAGGACTGCATCAGCCACTGCAAGGCCGTCCGCCGTGGAGCACCGAACACCTTCGTGATGGGCGACATGCCGTTCGGCTCGTACCAGGTCTCGGACGAGCAGGCCGTGGAGAACGCGGTGCGCTTCTTCAAGGAGGCGGACGTCGATGCTGTCAAGCTGGAGGGCGGGGTGCGCGTGGAGAGCCGCATCAAGGCCATCGCGGACAGCGGGGTGCTGGTGTGCGGGCATATCGGCCTGACGCCGCAGAGCTCCGGACCGATGGGTGGGTTCAAGGCGCAGGGCGTGACGCCGGAGTCGGCCCGCTACGTGATCGAGGACGCGCTGGCGGTGGAGCGGGCGGGGGCCTACGCGCTCCTGGTGGAGGGCATCCCGCCGGAGTTGACGGAGTTCATCACGAAACGCCTCTCTATCCCGGTGTATTCCATCGGAGCGGGCTGGCCGTGCGACGGGCAGCTCATCATCTGCGGGGACATGCTGGGTCAGTTCCAGGCGTTCACGCCGAAGTTCGTGAAGAAGTACGCGAACATCGCGGAGGTGATCACGAACGCGTTCAAGGCCTACGCCGAGGACGTGAGGACGGGGAAGTTCCCGAACGACGATTACGTGTACCACATCCGAAAGGGCTGCGAGGCGGAGTACGCCGCCATGCTGAAGGAGTACGAGAAGAAGTAAGCGAAGGCCCGTTAGGACATTGATTTACGGGGGCGTGATGAACTCGCGCCCACCAGGTGCGGCAGAAAACGCATAAAACCTGACTTCGCCACATGTTAGAAATTTTATCTGCGAATTTGGGGCATTCTCCAAACCACAGGAAGGCAGAGCAAGGGTAAGATACAGGCAGGGGGCAATGAAGTCCGTTCCAATGTTCGACAACGGGGAAAAGACCGGCGAAGGGAGCGATGTCCTACCTCTTGTCCGTCATCTCGACCTCGATTTTCGGGAACGCATTCAACGACCACCGGCTGAAAGCCGGTGGTCGTTGAATCAGAGTTTTCCTAGGGAAACGCTGGAGATTTTTGCCTATAGATGTTTTGATATTTATTCTTGGCAAAATATGCGTTTTTGTTTTAATCAGCACCTCCCTAGAGCTTCAAAAGTCCAACGGCGTTGAGCCAGATAACGCCCACAGCAATTGGGGCAATCCACTTGACGATGGGAAACCAGGCTCTGGTAAACGCATTGTCTATCATGCCGTTGTTGGTGAGTTCCTCCATCGCTCCCTTCTTGCCCCAGACCCAACCGATAAGTAGGGAACACATCAACGCCGTCAAAGGGTTGGATATATTGGCACAATAATAGTCGTATACCTCCAGAAAGTTTTTGCCGAAAAACGTAATGTGGCTCCATATCCCATACCCCAGGGAAACGGGGATGGCCAGCACAAATACGATGGCGGAATAGCCTATCGACGCCTTCGTCCTGCTGATGTTAAGCTTTTCGACCGCGCAGGTAATGAAGAGTTCCATGACCGAGATCGCCGATGTCAGCGAGGCAAAAAGCAGGAGGATATAAAAGAATACGGACCAGACCGCTCCCAGGGGCATTTGTGCAAAAACCTGAGGAAGGGTAATAAAAATCAGTACAGGACCCGCTGTCGGAGTAACCCCAAAAGAAAAGAGCGCGGGAAAGATCACGAACCCCGCCAAAAGAGCCACCACGGTATCTGCGGCAGATGCAATCAGCACCGATCGGGACAGGTTCTCCTCCTTGGACAGGTAGGAGCCGTAGGTAACCATCCCGCAGAGCCCGACACTGAGGGAGAAGAACGCCTGCCCCAAGGCGGCGATAATCGTATTGCCATCAATTTTAGAAAAATCGGGGGTAAGATACCATTTAATTCCGTCAAGTGCGCCCGGAAGGCTTATCGAACGTAGGGCAAGGATGATCAGGAGGATGAACAGGAGAGGCATCAAAATCTTGTTCCACTTTTCGATCCCCTTCGCAATTCCCTGTACGACGATGAAAAACGTCATGAGCATGAAAACTGCCGTATAAACAAGCGGTTGATTGACCCGACTGATGAAGCCGCCAAAAAATGCCCCCACTTGATCCCCCGGCAAGGCGGTCAGACTTCCCGTCAGGGACTCAACAAGGTAAAAGAGAACCCATCCCCCCACCACGATATAATAGGCGAGCAAAGGAAAGGAGGTGAAGGCTCCAAGATAACCCAGCCACTTAAACTTGGAGCTGATTGCTCCATAACTGTCGATGGCGTTTTTCTGCCCATGGCGTCCGATGACGAATTCCGTAAGAAGCAGAGGAGCCCCGATGAGGAAGACTATCAGCAAATAGACCAGGACGAAAGCTCCTCCGCCGTTGCTTCCCGTCATATGCGGAAAGCGCCAGATATTTCCAAGGCCGATGGCCGACCCCATGACAGCAAGGACAAATCCCAATCCCGAGGTAAAACCGTCTCTCTTTTTCTCCGACATAACAACCATCCCTTCCTATCAAATCAAAGTACAGGCTGTTGAAGGCTGTGAAGAGTGTAGTTAAATATGGACCCCGTGGAAGAATGAAAGACCTACGTCCCAAGTCAGACACAAAGAACAAAGCTTTTCAAAAAGAGATCACATTTACCTAGGCACCTTATTCAATCTTTCTTCTGCCGCAACATTGCCTCGACGAGTTCCCTGAACTCCGTTTCGTCCAGGTCCCGCTTCAGATCCAGGGATTTCGCTTTCGCGCGGTCGAGAAGGTCGCGCTCCCTCTCCTCGGGGATCGATAATCCGACCTTGTCCAGCCAATATTTCAGGTTGTCCTTCCCGCTCTTTTTATCCAGATAGAGTACGGGCTCCTTCGCCCCAATGAGGTCATAATGATAAGGAAGCATGATCAGGGGATCCTCCGTCTTGGCGTTGCTCCAAAGGCTGGAGGGCAGGCCCGTCGACCAACCCCAGAGACGCCCTCCGGTTACGGGCTTGTTAGGCGGCACGGCAAAGCCGGTGAGTTTCTCCACAAGCTCCGAAAGCTCAAGCAGTTTGTCCAGCTTTATCCCCGTGTCTACACCGTAAAGGGCCTCAAGAGAGACCACAAGAGGCTCAAGAGCGACACTGCCGGCGCGTTCGCCGATCCCATTGACCGTCACATGCGCAACGGAGGCTCCCTCCCTCAGGGCGGCAATTGTGGAGGCCGTTCCGAGATCGTAGTCGCTGTGGAAGTGCGCCTCGATAGGAAAGCCGAAACGCTCCTTGAGCTTCCGGGTACGGCTGGCGGCCCCCTCCGGGGAAAAGGTCCCAAAGGTATCGACCAGGGCCAGAGAATCGACATGCCCCTCCGCAGCCACCTTCTCGGCGAAGTCAAGAAGATACTGGAGCCGCGCCCGAGAGCCGTCCGCGGGGAACAACGTCACGTGAAGTCCCATGTCGTGCGCAACTTTCGTGGCCTCTATGCAGGCAGCCGCAGCCTGTTCCGGTGTCCATCGCTTACCGAAACGGAGCATTTCCTCACTGCCGATGATCTCGCAGATGACGCCGTCCACCCCAAGGGACTTTGCCAGCTCCATGTCCTTGGGCATGGCACGGCAGAAGGCAAAAATCCTTGCCCTCAACCCCAAAGAGGCGATCTCCTTGATCGCCTCCGCATCCTCCCGCGAGGTTGCAGGCGTTCCCGCTTCGATTCGATGGACGCCGACCTCGTCAAGCTTACGGGCTATTTTTACCTTGTCCTGCCTGTCAAGGACGATTCCCGCCTGCTGCTCACCGTCCCGCAGCGTCGTATCCAGGATTTCGATACGGGGGGCGAAAGCAAAGCTCCCCCGCACCTCCTCGTCGTAATTCGAAGGGGATACCCACCACATCCCCGGTTCTTTACAACTCATGACAAGTCCTCCTCAGTCCAATTCCAGATCACTCGCAGCTCACCACACACGAATTCGGCAATCGGCAACGGTGAAACACGTTCCGTCCCAGATAACGGGGTTGAGATCCAACTCCCCAATCCGGGGGCAACGCAACAAAAGCTGCTGGACTTTTCCCGTCAGGTCGATCAAGCCCTCCACATCAACCCCCTTTGCCCCGCGATAGCCCCACAGGATCGGAGCACAGCGCAGCGATTGCAGCATTTTCCTTGCTTGAGCCCGATCAAAAGGCACGTGCGACACAGCAACGTCCTTATAGAGCTCTACGCCGACGCCCCCCAGTCCCACCATCAAAACATGCCCCAAGCCAGGGTCGGAATTCGCCCCCAAAATCAATTCGAGCCCTGGACCAACCTGCTCCTGCACCCGAACCCCATCGGCGCCGTCGAATTTCAGGAGAAGCTCCTTCACCGCCCTCCCGAGAGCCTCCGGGCTCGAGAGATTCAAAACGACACCACCGACATCCGATTTATGAAGGATATTTGGATGCTCTATCTTCGCGACGACAGGGTAACGCAGAGAGATATCCCGACACGCCTCTGCGCTGGAGACCAACTGCGAGCGTGCAACAGGAAGGCCAAATTCACTCAAAAGCCTTTCGCAAGCGGTTTGAGAGAGATATCCCTCCCCGTGTAACATATCACGGACCGCCTCCATACGCGTAAGCGCAGGGGGGGTGAGCGAAAACGCCTCCGAATGCGATTCCAGAGTCAGCATCCGCCTCAGAGCGACCACCGTCTGCTCCGGCCAGGCGAAGGAGGGGATGCCGTTTTCCAACATGACGCGTCGTCCTCTCTCGCCGGCCGAGGGGCCAAAGAAACAGGACACGACAGGAATGCCAGCCTCTCTCAGTGGCTCCGCCACAGCTGCGGCAACGGCTCCAGTATCCACCCCCACCGGTGGGACCACCATCAGAATCAGGGCGTCGTAGATTCCGCACTCCAACATCAACTCGACTGCCTTTGAATAGTGCTCGGGTAAGGCGGTCGCCACAAGATCGAGAGGATTGGAAGTAGATGCCTGTGGCATAACGGAAGCAGCCAGCTCATCTCTAAGTTCCCGAGACATGAGAGGCAGCTCGAATCCCGCCTCGGAGAGCGCATCCGCAATCAGAGTCCCGGGCCCTCCCGCATTACTGACTACGCCAACCCGTTTTCCCGAAAACCTCGGCATCTTCGACAGGGCTGCCCCTAAAAGAAACGCCTCCTCCAAGCTACGAACGACGATCGCCCCGGTTTTTTCCATGAGGGTCTCGGCGATGGCATTATCGCCCGCAAGGCTGCCTGTGTGAGAGGAGGCCGCCTGAGCGCCGACGGAAGTGCGTCCCGATTTGAGGAGAACGACCGGCTTCACGGCAGCAGCCTTCGATAGGACCCTGATGAAACGCCCCGGCTCCGGGATTGTCTCCAGATAGGCCAAGATAACCCGGGTGTCCTCATCTTCACACAGATAGGGAATGAGATCGTTTATGTTGATATCCGGCTGATTCCCGGTCGAGACGACCACGGAAAACCCGATTCCCAGAGTCTCTGAAAAGTCAATAAGGGCCGACCCGATAGCGCCGCTTTGCGTGACGAGGCTCACCGACCCCTTGCACGGAACGGTCTGGAGCATGTTGGCGTTCAGGCGGACGGAGGCCTTCGTGTTCACAAGCCCCATGCAATTCGGGCCGAGAAGGCGCATGTTATAACGGCGGACGATCTCCATTAGCCGATGTTCCAGCTCGTTGCCTTTTCCGCCCAGCTCCTTGAATCCGGCGGAGAGGACCGTAACAGCCTTGACCCCTCGTTCCCCACATTGCTCGACAACCCCGCACACGGCCTCCCCCGGCACGGTGACCATGACCATATCCGGCGCCTCCGGCAAAGTCGACACACTTTGAAAGCCCGGAACACCCCAAACCTCGTCCCCACCACGATTAACAGCCCATATCTTTCCCTTGAAGCCACAATCCACAATATTTTTCAAAACGGCATTACCCAATCCAGGCCGCGCAGACGCGCCGACAACCGCCAGAGACCTCGGCTCGAGGAGGTGTCTCACGGACGTCTGATAAAGCGGTTTACGCTGATCCCACACATCAAACTTCACGCCAAGGGGTACAGGGCGCCCGTTATGATAAATTTTTCCGGACTCGTCCGCACAGAAATGCCCCAACGCAATTTCCAGTACGGTACGAGCCCCGACAACACGCCCCTGGTCGTTCACGGGGGCCAGATAATAGCGAACCCGATCCCTCCCCTCCAGCCCATCCGCCGGATTGACAGGTACGGCGGGAGAGACTATCAGTATGGGACCTCCATCAATTTCGGGGGTCGCCAAGTAGGAGGAAGCGCGAATTTCCCTCTCTCCCCCTGCCAGAGTACTCCCTACACCGTCTGACCCGGCATAGGCGCGTTTACCGTTCTTCACGATGGAAAGATCGGCCGGATGCACGCCGACGGTCAGGATGCTTTTCGTAACGGCATCCGTTGTAGCCCACACATATCCTGCAAGAAGGATCAGGTCGGGACGGTAAGGGGAGAGCTTTTCCAAGATCATGCCGTCGTATTCCCTCCGGACCTCGCGGTCCTTCAGCGGCGCCCCTCGTTTTTCATAAAAAGCTCTTATGCCCACCGATTCACAGGGAATTCCATACTCCGCAGCGGTCGCCACGCACTTCGCGTCGGGGGAATCGGAGAAAAGAGCGACGACCTCGAAGGGACTGCCCTCCCAAGTCCTCTCGAGTTCACGTTGCAAGTCCAGAACCTTCCAAAGGGTATTTCCCGACCCTGAGGCCAGTCCGGCAACGCGCAGCTTACCCCACACAGGGTTCCAGAACGGTAAAATCAAGAAATGACCTCCTTCCCAACAGTCCTAATCAGTCTAAGACGTGTTTTTCCGTTTTTTCCGATGTCTCCCGAGACATACATTTGAACGCATCGAGAACGGATTCGTGGTGTTCTCTGGAGACCCTGGAAATTCTTTCAGGATCCCGACTCTCCAATGCCTTGATAATTTCTTGATGTTGAACAAACGCGTTATCGGCCAACAGGGGAAACCGGATACGTTCCTGCTCAAAAAAACGGACCCGCTGCAGGCGGATAATCCCGTCGATCTCCTCTAAACGACGCAGAATAAGGCGGTTTGAATGCGCAGAAAAAATCGTGATATGAAAAAGATCATTCTGATGAATCAGTTCGTGATACTTGTGCTCGGCCACCAACTGAGGCAGTTTTTTGTTGATGGAGTGCAGAAGGCCGAAATCGATCTTATCGAGAAAAGGTCCGAGCGAATCCGATATGAAATAGCGAAGCGCGCATTGCAGCTCCAGAAAATCCACAAACTCCTCCATCGAAAGAGAACTGACCCGCCATCCCATACGCGGCTTGAAGGAAACGAGCCCCTCACTTTCCAATCGGCCAAGGGCCTCTCTTACGGGGGTCTTGCTGATGTTCAGCTTCCTGGCAAGTTCATCGACATTGATGCGATCACCAGAAGCATACTGTCCGTCAAAAATTCTCTGCCTTATCTCGTTGCAGATAATCTCTCCTACACTCGGTATTTCCACTTTTCCACCTCGGGTTAAACTTCAGATATCGTATCGGATACGATATCTGAAGTTTAACCCGAGGTGGAATGCCTGTCAAGCAATATTTCATTTCAATGTCGTTTTTCCGACGGCGATGTTCGCAGAGACGGCGGGGCTGGACATGATCCTGGTGGGCGACTCCCTGGGCATGGTGGTGCCGGGCTACCCGGGCACGATCCCCGTGACGATTCTCGGAGCTTTTCCTCAGGGCGCGAGGCTTCGCGCCCTGTAAATTTTTAGTAAAGGTCAGTTTTAATTTAAATCTTTAATCGCTTTTTGGTGTCCTCAGAACACCGCATAGTCGCTGTCCAGCGGGTCGGCGATGAACATGCAGCCCGGGGAGTGCGTAATGGCGAACTCCGGCTTCACCGCCATGATCGCCGCCTGGGGCGTGACGCCGCAGGCCCAGAAGACGGGGAGTTCACCGGGACGAATCTCCACGGGGTCGCCGAAGTCGGGCTTGCCGATGTCCTCGATGCCGATGGCCCCCGGGTCCCCCACGTGGACCGGAGCGCCGTGCACCGACGGGAACCGTCCCGTGCAGAGCACCGCCCTCGACACCAGGGGCGCGGGGATCGGCCGCATGGAGACGACCATCGGGCCCCTCAGTCGGCCCGCGGGGTGACAGGGGATGTTGGTGACGAACATGGGGACGTTACAGTCGCACTCGATGTGCCGGACACCGATATGGGACTGGAGCAGCGCGCCCTCGAAGGAAAAGGAGCAGCCCAGAAGAAAGGCGACGAGGTCGTCCCTCCAGTAGCGCCTGACGTCCGTCGGCTGGTCGACGCATTCCCCGCCCTTCCAGACACGGTAGCGCGGGATGTCCGTCGCGATGTTCGCGCCCGGCGCCACCAGGCGAGGCTCGGTGTCCCCCGGCTCCGTTACGTCCAGAATGGGACAGGGCTTGGGGTTGCGCTGGGCGAACACCAGGAAGTCATAGGCCAGGTCCTTGGGCAGAACCACCAGGTTGGCCTGCACGTGGCCCGCACACATGCCGGAGGTGGGGCGGTCCCATTTCCCCTCTCGGATCATCCGGCGCACATCCTGCGGACTGTAGTTTGCGTAGTCGCTCATCTTGGCCATGGTAAAAGTCCTCCTCTTGTGTTTTGGTCGTGTTTTGCTCATTGTCTGGATCGGCGTGTCCCGCATCGTCCGCTCTTCCCGCTTGCCCCCGTCCCTTTCGCTCTTTCAGGGAACGGTATAATGAAACAGCTCGGGTTCCGAAGTCTTGTGTCGGTTTGTGTCAGAAAGCGTGAGGGAGGATAGCATGGAGGACCTGTTTGCACGAAGGGTCTCGTTGGGATTTACCTGGCATGGGAATCCTGAAAAGGCGGGGATGCTGCATCCGTTTGCTGACCGTCAGGACGCCCTCTATGCGTTTGTCCGGGAGATTCCTTCGTATGTCGCTTCGACGCTGCGGACCTTCGAGAACATCGAGACGTCGGAGCTCGACGCCAAGGTCATCATCGAGTACGGGCGCGGCATCGCGGATATGCCGACGATGGCCATCCGAACGGTGGAAAATTACGGACAGGCGTCCCGCTACCTGTTCGAGCGCTTGAAAGGCCGTGGAACCTCCGCCTTCTCGCTCGATCTTGATCTGATAAGCAGGCTGCACGGAATCCTGGCTCGGGACGAGGTACGGCATCCCAGCGGGCTGCGCCGGATCCCCGTCCGTATTGAGGAGAGCAGCTACGTTCCCCCGCCGTACAGCCAGTTCCCCGGGATATTGGAGCAGGGACTCGATTTTCTCAATAGCGGCGCTCTCTCCATTCCGGAACGTGCGTTTGCGACGTTTCTTTTCCTGTCTCGAGTCCAGCCGTTTGAGAACGCGAACAAGCGCACCGCGGCGCTGTGCATGAATGCCGTCCTGTTGTCGCATGGATACCCGGCGGTTGTCATCGAGGGGCCAACCCGTGAATTTCTGCACTCCATGGCAAGTTTTTACGAGACGGCGGTCGCCGACTCGATGATGGACGAGCTCTTCGATATGGCTGTTCGGCAACACGGCTTTTATGGAGAAAACCTGGAGCGGTCCCCAGGGAAGCCCTGATCTGAACTCAGCCGCGCAGCGGCCTGACCGCGATGCCCTCCCTCTCCAGCGTTGCGCGCACCGTCCGGGCCATACCGACGGCGTCGGGGTTGTCCCCGTGCACGCAGATGGAATGAGCCTTCAGGCGAAGTTCACTGCCGTCGGCCGCCGTCACGACCCCCTCCTTGACCAGCCTCACCATGCGGGCTGCGGCCTCCTCGGGATCGTGGATGAAGGCCCCCCGCCTGCCGCGTGGAACCAGGGAGCCGTCGGGCATGTAGCCGCGGTCGACGAAGGCCTCCGCGGCGAAGGGGACGCCCGCATCGGCCGAGGCGGCCTCGAAGGCGGAGCCCGCCAACCCCATCAACATGACGCCCTCCCCCAGCGCGCGCACGGCGCGGGCGATGGCCTCCGCCATCCGGGGGTCTTTGGCCGCCTGGTTGTACATCGCCCCATGCGGCTTCACGTGCTGGAGCTCGATCCCCTCGGAGCGGCAGACGGCGGCGAGCGCGCCCGCCTGATAGAGCGTGTAGGCATAGAGCTCGTCCGGCGTACAGGCCATGCCGCGCCGCCCGAACCCCATCAGGTCGGGATAGCCGGGGTGGGCGCCGACGGCCACGCCCGCGGCCTTGGCTGCACGGACGGTCCCGAGCATCACCACGGGGTCGCCGGCATGCCATCCACAGGCCACGTTCGAGGAGGTGATGGACCTCATCACCTCCTCGTCCATCCCCATCCTCCAGTCCCCGAAGCTCTCTCCCAAATCGCTGTTCAGGTCGATGCACAGATCGACGTCGTTCAGGTCCGTGGATCCCATCGCAAGGAAATGCCTCCTTTTTGTTTATACATATGAAAAAAGTTGCCGGCCGATTCCCCGGATTGGGTACAGGGTAGGAACTTTTGCGGCGAAAGTCAAGCGTTATAATTAGTCCAGTGAGTCCAGACCGCGATCTCGCGTCGTGGGCCGGGTGAAGTTCCTGCCATGTTTTCCTCGTTTTCCTTCGTCCCGGCGTCGGCCCCGTGGAGGGGGCGTCGGGCTTGTCTGGAGCCCAGCCTTGGCCCTGATTGGGGCGAGAGGAGGAATCCCGTATGAAAATTTCTTTTCCGCGCATCCTTCATGCGGGGGAAAGTTGTCTTGTCGTCGAGTTCGGCAGCGCCATCGACCTGGGCGTGAACGCGCGGGTCCAGGCCCTGAGGAAGAGGGTCGAGGCGTCACCCTTCCCCGGATTCGTCGAGGCTGTGCCCACGTATCGCTCGCTCGCGGTCTGTTTCGACCCGCTCCGCGCGCCGGACCCGGACCAGCTCGAGCGGCTGCTGCTGGAGATGTCCGAGGCACCGCTCGAGGCCGGATCTTCGGGCGGCGGGAGGGTCCTCGTGCCCGTCTGCTACGAGGGGGACTTCGCCCCCGACCTCGGCCGGGTCGCGGAGCACACGGAGCTTTCCCCCGATGAGGTGGTCCGTCGCCACAGCGGGGCCGAATACTACTGCTACATGCTGGGGTTCACGCCCGGATTTTCCTACCTCGGGGGGATGGATGCGATGCTCGGGACCCCGCGGCTGCCGGAACCGCGGGAGAGGATTCCCGCCGGATCGGTGGGGATCGCCGGGAAGCAGACGGGTATCTACCCAATCGACAGCCCCGGAGGCTGGAACCTGATTGGGCGGACGCCGCTCCGGCTTTTCGACTCCGGCCGGCCCGTTCCGATCTTCCTGAGCGCAGGGATGTGGGTGCGCTTCGTCCCGATCCCCATGGGGGACTTCGAGCGCCTGGAGCGCGACGCCGCGCGGCCGGACTGGAGGCCCGACATCGTGGGGGAGGTGGAGAAGTGATGCGCCTGTTGGTCGGGAGCCCGGGGATGTTCACCACCGTCCAGGACCTGGGTCGGTACGGCTGTCAGTCTCGGGGCGTCCCCGTGGCGGGGGCCATGGACGCTCCTGCGCTGCGGCTGGGCAACATCCTGCTGGGCAACGACGAAGGGGCTGCGGCCCTCGAGATCACAGTGCTGGGCCCGGTCCTTCGGGTCGAGGAGGGGGAGGGGTGCGTCGCCGTCACCGGCGCCGACGCCGGCGTCACCCGTAACGGAGTGGCGCTCGATACCTGGCGGGTCCATCGCGTGGCGGCCGGCGACACTCTGGCGTTTGCCGCTTCGGCTTCGGGGGCTCGGGCGTATTTGTGCGTCAGCGGGGGCTTCGACGTTCCGTTGGTCATGGGAAGCCGCTCCACCTACGTTCGGGGCCGGTTCGGCGGCCATGAGGGAAGGGCCCTGAGGGCCGGGGACGTGCTGCGAACCGGAGCCCCGGATATCCTTTGGGCGGACTCCGAGGGGCTGGCCCTGCCTGTCGGACTGCGTCCGGTGCGCGACGCCTCGGCGCCGCTGCGCGTGGTGATGGGTCCTCAGGACGATGCCTTCACGCCGGGGGGGATCGAAACGTTCCTGAGCTCGGAGTACACGGTTTCCGCCTCGGCCGACCGCATGGGGTATCGTCTGGAGGGGCCGGTCGTGAAACACCGCGAGGGTGCCGATATCGTATCGGATGCCGTCGCCTTGGGCAGCGTCCAGGTGCCCGGTCACGGCCAGCCCATCGTGATGCTCGCCGACCGGCAGACGACGGGCGGCTACACGAAGATTGCGACGGTCTGCGCCGTGGACGTACCGGTCCTGGCACAGCGGCTTCCGGGACAGAGGGTCCGCTTTGCGCGCGTTTCCGTGTCCGAGGCCCTGAGACTGCTTCGGGACGAGGCACGGTTTTACGGGGAGGCGCGGCGGCTGCGCGCGGCGTGGCGGACGCGTCCCGGCACGGCGTCCCCGGCCTCGGGGAGCGGGCTGCCCCGTGAGTGCGGCCGGATGAGGCTGACGGTGGATGGCGTGTCTCACGCGGTGGAGTGGGAGCGGCTGCCGCAAGCAGCAGGCCAACCTCTGCTGGATTATACAAAATTGGAATAATTTAAGGAAACGGATATGGCGATGACAATCGATTCCCTCAAAATTGAAACTCCCCTTCCCCCATTGGACCTACGAAGCCGTTCCCAGCTTTCTTTCTAAATTCATAATACCAGAACAGGACTATCTGGTTGTCTCGAGGCACGGAAAGTGAAATACTGATTTCATGACGGAGAAGAGAAGAAGGGGTGGGAAGCCATGAGGCGGGAGCCCGTAAGTAAACGGGTGAAGACGATGTGTAAGCGGAGGTCTGGAGATCGTATGATTTCGGGGCTATTTTGCTTCAGCATATCCTGCCGCAGAACGAGGATCAGGCGCTCTATAAGGGCTATTGACAGAGAGGGACCGTCCCGCCGCCGGGCAAACCCGATAGAAAACGTGTATAATAAGAAAGCCTACGTAATCCATGCAATGGTAAACGGGCCTGCCCGTTGTTTCATATTTTTTTCAATTTTATTTAGGGGGAATCGTCCATGTCGTTCCGTCACAGCCATTCCAAGCGTCCCGGCGCCCTGCGGCTGAGGAGCAAGATGCTTCTCTACATCCTGTCCGTCGTCGTCGTCATCTTTTCCGCCGTCACCTTCTATGTGGCCGTCTCCTCGTCGGCCAAGGTGTCCCATGACGCTGAGACACTTACCTTGACCTCGTCCAGGGTGGCCGCGCTCACTGTTACGGACACGATCACGAGCAACATCAACATCCTGACGACGATCGCGGAAGCTATTCCCCGCCTCGACAGCAGCCTGGGCAGCTCGCGGAACACCGTCCTGACCCTGCTGGAGTCGGGCGCACTCCAGCGCCCGGAGATCATCTCCATGTGGCTGGCCTTCGAGCCCGACGCCTTCGACGGACGGGACAGCGATTTTGCGGGCGACGAGTGGTACGGGAAGACGGGGCAGTTCACCGCCTCCTTCGTGGAGAGGAACGGCAAGGCCGTCCGCACCAACGACGTAACGCCAGAAAAAATTTACGTTCCCGGCAGCGGGGACTTCTATACGGTCCCGCTCAGGACGGGCGAGGCCACCGTCGGTGACCCGGAGTACCTCACCTACGAAAACGGGGCGAAGGCTCTGATAGCTCCCGTCTCCGTGCCCATCAAGGTCGACGGAAAAACTATCGGCGTCGTGGGCATCGACCTGGACTACACCCTGATCCAGGAGAGTCTGAAGTCCATCAGGATTATAAGCGACCGCACGGCTATCATGCTGATCGACGACGACGGCTTCATCATCCACTCCACGACTCCCGAGTACGTCGGCAGACAGCTGGGCGACATCATCCACGGGCAGGAGAACGCCGACGAGACCCTTCGGAGCATCAAGGAGGGCAGGGACTATTTCCGCTACGGGCACTCCGCGGCCTTGGGCGGGCAGGTCCTGAAGACCTACACCCCGGTGCGGCTTCCTCCCACAAAGCAGACCCTCTCCGTCAGCGCCCTGGTTCCGGTGGACGATATGTTGGCCGACTCCCACGCGATGACCCGCAATACGATCCTGGCCGCTATCGTGGGGCTGCTCCTGATCTCCGGGACCATCTACTGGCTCACAGGACGTATCCTGCGTCCCATCAACGCCTTCGGAGGGCTTCTGAAGCGCGCCGCTACGCTCGATTTTTCGACCGACCAATCCAAGGTCTGGCTGTACGACTACAAGGATGAGATCGGTGACATGACCCACAGCTATTCCCAGCTGAAGGACAGCATCGTGGACATGCTGCGCAAGCTGAACGAGCAGGCGCACAGCTTCACCGAGTCCGCGCAGAACCTTGCGGCCATCTCGGAGGAGGCGGTGGCCTCCATGGAGGAGGTCAAGGCCTCCGTAGACGAGGTGGCGCGCCTCTCCGAGGAGAACTCGGAGTCTCTGGCGCGCACGAACACGGGCGTCGAGGAGGTCTCTCACGCCGCCTCCTCGACGGCGAACTCAGCCGAGGAGGGCGCGGGCATAGCAACCCGCACCGCGGACCTGACTCAGTCCGCCTCCATGGAGGTGGATGAGGCGGTGGAGAAGATTCGCTTGGCCGGGGAGCGCTCCCGCGTGGGCGGCGAGTCCATCCGCAAGGTCAACGGGTCGGTGGAGTCCATCGCCGGCTTCGTCTCCACGATAACGGGCATCGCTGACCAGACGAACCTGCTGGCCCTGAACGCGGCCATCGAGGCCGCCCGGGCCGGAGAGGCGGGACGGGGCTTCGCGGTCGTCGCCGAGGAGGTCCGCAAGCTCGCCGAGGAGTCAGGCAACGCGGCCCAGGAGATCCAGAAGCTCATCGCGGGGCTCCAGAGCGACTCGGACAAGGCGGGATCGGTCGTCCGCGATCTGGAGACCCTGCTCGGAGAGACGGTGAAGAAGTCCGGCGAGGCCCAGGAGAGCCTGAAGAAGGGATTGGACGAGGTCAACGCCTTGAGCGGCCACATGCAGACCATCGCCGCCGCGGCCGAGGAACAGGCGGCGTCGAGCAGCGAGATGGCCGAGTCCCTCGGAAAGGTGACCTCCGCGACCTCGGAGCTGGGGCAGACGCTTGAAAACATCAAGCGGGCCACGACGGACACCTCCGCGGCCAGCGAGAATGTAGCGGAGGAGGCCCAGAGTATGAGCGAGGGCGTCACACGTCTGGAGCAGCTGCTCGACCAGTTCCAGTACGACGACAAGGAGCAGGAGACCAGAAACAGGGCGGCGCTTCCTGCTAAGGCTAAAAAGGTCGCCAAGAAGTAACATCCGGCGGCGCCTCCGCTGCCCCAGTTCAACGCCTTAAGTACGATTCAATGCATCAAATACGATGAGCTCCAAATACGAGAAGGGCGGTCCCACTGGGACCGCCCTTCTCGTATTATCTTACCAGGCGGTCCGAGGGGCCGGAGGGTCGTCGTTTTATACGTTCAGTCCCCGCTCTCGCGCCTCATCGCATCGACCTCGTCAAGAGAAAGCCCCGTTATCTGAGATATCTGCTCGGATGTGTAAAATCCATGCCCGACATCTGCCGTGCTGTTTCAGCCCTCTGAAGGAAAGTCTCAAGGGAAGGAGGGCGTCTGCTTAACCGCTAAAGCCCTACTGTCCGCCTCCGTCTTGAAGCGGCCGATGAGCTCGCTCAGCTGTGCCACCGTCTTCGCCACCGTCCGAGACGCCCGCTCGATGCTCTTCGCCACATCGACCGTATCCGATGCGGCCTGCCCCAATTCTTTCTGGACCCCAACGATCTCCCCAATGGAGGTGGTCACGCTCTGGACGGACGCGGTCATCTCCTCCGCAGACGCCGCCTGCTCCTCAGAGACCGCCGCGACGTTCTGGATCGACTCGTTCAGATGGTTCGTCGCTCCCAGAACTCCCTGCAGCTCCTTATCCACCGCCTCGGCCCTTTGGAGAAGCTCCGTGATGTTCTGGGCCACCTCCTTCGTCGCGGCAAGCGAGCTCCCTGAATGATCCTGAAGCTCCCGGATCAGCTTGCTCACCTCCTTGGCGGCGTTGCCGGACTCCTCGGCCAGCTTCCGGACCTCCTCGGCCACGACGGCAAACCCGCGACCCGCCTCGCCCGCACGCGCCGCCTCGATAGCCGCGTTGAGCGCCAGAAGGTTCGTCTGGTCCGCTATGGACGTGATGGAGCTCACAAAGCCCGAGATGGCCTCCACCGACTGCGCAAGGCGCCCAATCAGTTCCATCGTCTCGTCGGATTTTCCATCCACCCGCTTCATGCCCTCCACGATTTGCCCCACGCTCTGGACTCCCTCCGTCGTCCCACTGCTGACAGTGGAGGACTGCGTGGCGCCCTCCGTAGCCGCCTGGGCGCTCGACTGCGCCCCGGTCGCCACCTCGCCGATCGCCGCGTTGATGGTCTCGAGGGAGGAGGCGCTCTCGTCAAGGAGCGCGTTCGACTTGCCCATCAGCCCTCCGACCTCGTCCATCGAGGCAAGCAGAGTACCCGAGATCTTCGCGAGCTCCTCGGCCTCCCTGGAGTTCTCGGCCACGCCGGTACGAATTCGGGCTATCAGCTCCCCGATGGAGGCCGCCGTCCGGTTCAGCATCCCGGATATCCTGGCGAACTCGTCCTTCCCCGAATCGTCGAAGCGGGTCGAGAGGTCGCCGGATTCCAGCTCCTCCATCAGGTCGGTCATCCGGCGCACCGAGCGCGTCATGCCCCGGATGATGCAGAAGAAGGCAACCCCGATGATGACCAGCGGCGTGACCGCGACCCCCAGAAGGATCAGGGTCAGGGTCCTGAGGATCCCGGAGATCACGGCGCAGGGGAAGAACGCGCCGAGGTAGAGGCCGTGCCCGACCGGGGCGTAGAACATCAGGCGCCGCTCGCCCTCGTAGGTGTACTCGGAAACCCCGGTCTCGCCCGCCGTCATCCGCCGGATTGCATCGCGAAGGCTCTCGGGGAAGGACGAGTCCGTGAGGAGGTTGGTCTTCATGACCTGTTCCTTATGGGAGGAGGCGACGATCAGGCCGTCCCTACGGACCAGGATCCCGGACCCCTGCCCGAAGACCTTTAGGTCTGACGTCTGTAAGTTGATTTGGTCCATGTCCAGGTCCGCACCGACGACCCCCAGGAGCTTCCCGGAATCGTCTCGGACCGCAACGGCCATGGTGATCCCCAGGCTGTTCGTCGCTGCAATGATATAGGGCTCCGAGCAGACGACCTCGCCGTCCCTGGCCGCGGCGGCGAGCTTGTACCAGGGGCGCACCCGGGAGTCGAAGTCGTCGGGGGCCTTCCAGCCGCCCCCGTCCGCGAAGCGTCCGTTCGATTCGTAGCCCCAGAACAGTTCCTTGATTCCATTCGGCCTGTTTTTGGCCAGGAGGGCGGCGGCGGCACGGGCCATCTCGTCCCTTGAAACCACTCCAAGGTTCAGATAAGCGTACCGCAGCGACTCGGCGGAGGTCGAGAGGGCCGTGGAGGAACGGGCCAGTACGCCCCGGAAAATCTCCGCCGATTGCGACACGCTGTCCACCCCAGTCCCCTTCAAGCTGGAGGTCAGTACCGAGCTGCCCCAAAGGTAAACAATCCCAATAGCCACGAACAACACCAGAAAAACCACTGTAACCGTCCCCAACATCTTGCCTCGAATCGTCATCTCTCCATCTCCCTTACCACGTCAATGCCTAAGAAACACCCAGCGCGCCAAAACCTGGCTCGGAACGGCAGCTTTTTCATGTAAACCCCCTTCCGAACCGTAAAAACGTATAACGAGTTTGCACTGCAAAACACAAGGCATTTTGTAAATAAATTAGCATGAAGACAGGAGCAAACCCGCGCCACAAATAATAGAGCGGTCCACGATGAAACTGCAAGTCAGCGCTTTTCTAAAAAACGAAAATAATACGTCGCTGGAATGATGTAGCTCACAGCGTGTCCTGGATGCCACGGAACCCGGAAAGGGATTTTTGGAAAAGAAAGATAGGGTATAACGCGAGGGACGGAGGATTACTTCCCCTGCGCCATGCAACAGGAAAAGACCTTGAGGGCCAAGGAACGTCTGCTCTGCTCTGCTCTGCTCTGCTAGTGGTATTGTGAAAATTGCTGGAAGTCACGGGTAAATCGCAGGGTTGTTTATAGTGTGTTTTTCGTGCCGCAAATCCCACGACGGGTGTTGTCGTCAGCTCTGAGAAGCCATCCGGAATACGCCCCATCTCGCTCCGGTTCGGCAGTGGGGGAATGGGGGCCTTTAATACAGCAACAGGACGAGCCGAGCGTGAAACACCTGCCCCTCTCGACAACGCCCCCACGCCGGTGCGGAGGCCGAGAAAGATTTTGTTCGCAACGGGAATGATGGGACTTGAACTTTTGTTCAATAAGGTCCGAAATACATTGTCATAGGGGGTTTTTGCCATTACTGCTATCATCCATTCTCTCTCCAATCCCATTCATTATAGCGTAAAATGGCGGATTCGAAGGGCAAATGCGGCCGGGAGATCCGTGTTCTTTCGTTCGATGCCCTTCTACTCACCAAATCACCGGTGCTCCTCCATCCACGCGACGATGCGCGATATCGCGTCATCACGCGCGGTGTCGTGCAGGATGTCGTGGTAGCAGCCCGGAAGGATCTCGAGCGTCTTGTCCGGCGAGGCGGAGCGGCTGTGGATGATCCGCGACGACTCCACCGGGACGAGACGGTCGTCGGCCCCGTGGAGCGTCAGGCAGGGCAGGGCGTGGCGGTGAAGGGAGGCGGTCAGGTCGTCGACGCCCCGCACGAAGACCTCGTAGAGCAGCTTGTTGGTGAAGGCGTGAAGCACCCAGGGGTCCCGGTCGTACTCGTCCGCCACGTCCGGGTCCCTGCTGAGCAGGGCCGAGCCGACGGAGGGCGAAGTCCGCATCGCTATCCTCCCGATCTGGGGCCGGCGGAAGCTGCGGTAAAGCGGAAGCTCGCAGGCGCAGGCGCCCAGAAAGACCTGCCCCGACAGTCCCTCGGGATACCGGATGCCCAAGAGGAGGGAGACCAGCCCCCCCATGCTGTAGCCGCAGGTGAACAAGGGGCCCGGCGCGTCCCTCCGAGCCGCGCCCGCGATGAATTTCGCGTCGACCACAAGGTCGTCGTAGTCGTTCAGGCAGGCCCGGGCGCCCCCGGACCGTCCGTGCCCGCGGTGGTCGTAGCGGACAACCCTCCAGCCCTCGGCATTGAGCCGGCGGACGGGTTCGTCGAACCTTCGGCAGTGTCCTCCCAAACCATGCAGCAGGACGACCGTGCCGAGGAACGGCTCCGGCGCGTCGATGCATCGGTAAAGCTCCGTCCCGTCAAAGGAACGGACGATCTCCTCGTGAAACATGCTCCCCGCCTCCCCGCGCGCTCCGGGACCGGGAGGGGCCGAAACGCGGCATGGCCATGCTCTCATCATTATAAGGTAAGGACCGAAATATCGGCGGGATACACAAAATTTTTCGTAAGGTTTCCTTGACAAATCGGCATGGCGGAGTTATCCTCTCCGATGTTGATTATGCGTCTCAGTTTCATACCTTGACTTCGGAGAGGAGGCGGTCCCTTGGCGGCTGCGGCGGAGTCGCGCAAGAGCACCCGTCAGAAGGCATCCATCCTGAGGTGCCTGTGCGGCATGGAGGGCGCTTACCTGACGGCGGACGAGCTCGTCGATCGCCTGAAGCGCTCCGGGACCCCGGTCAGCAAGGCGACGGTCTACCGTTTTCTGACCGAGCTGGAGGAGGCGGGGCGCGTGCGGCGCTACCGCGGCCCCGAGGGCGGCCCGGCGCTGATCGAGTACCTCGGCGATCCGGCGGAGGGGGAGGAGGACTACCATCTCCTCTGCGAGACGTGCGGGACGATGCTCCACTTCGACAGCGAGCCTCTTCGCGAGGCCTTCCATCGCTTCGCCGACGAGAACGCCCTCGCGATCGACGAGAGCAGGCTCGTCCTCTACGGGAAGTGCCCCGGCTGCGTCAAGCGGGACCGAGGCTGAGCGCATGTCACAGGCGCTCCGGTCCGTGGGGGCCGGTGCGGAGGATACGGTTTGTTCCGTCTCCAATTTTTCAGTTCCGGGAGGTTACCGAATTTTGAGGATTTCAAGAACGTTTGCGGCGGGCCTTTGCGCCCTGCTTTTGGCGTTGACCGCGGCGGGAGGCGCTGGGGCCGAGGAGCGGAAGTTATCGGTCGTGTGCAGCCTTTTCCCGCAGTATGACTTCGTCCGGCAGATCGCCGGGGACCGTGCGTCCGTTCACATGCTCCTGCCCCCCGGGGTGGAGAGCCATACCTTCGAGCCCCGTCCGTCCGACATGAAGACCCTGAACGACGCGGACGTCTTCGTGTTCACGGGAAAGTATATGGAGCCCTGGGCGGAGCGCATCGTCCAGAGCCTGGACAACAAAAAGCTGGTCGTCGTGGACGCGTCCCTGGGGGTCGCCATCCAGAAGGAGCCAGACCATGAGGATCACGACGAGCACGGACATACGCACCATCACCACCACGAGTACGATCCGCACATCTGGCTGGACCTGTCCCTGGCCCGGAAAATGGTGGACAACATCGCATCCGGGCTGAGCACGGCCGACCCGGAGCACGCGGACCTGTACGCGAAGAACGCCGAGGCGTACAAGGCCCGGCTGGCGGAGCTGGACGCGGAGTTCGCCTCCATCGTGAAGAAGGGCCGGCACCGCACCCTGGTGTTCGGGGGACGCTTCGCCTACCTTTACTTCCTGAAGCACTACGGCCTGAACTACGTGACGGCCTACGACACCTGCTCCTCGGAGGGCGAGCCGGGCGTCCAGCGCATCGCCCAGGTGATCCAGTACATCAGGAAAAAGGACATCCGCTGCATCTTCCACGAGGAGTTCGTCGTCCCTAAGGTCGCGCAGTCCATCGCCGAGCAGACGGGGGCGAAGCTGCTGACGTTCAGCACGGCCCACAACCTGACGAAGGACGAGTTCGAGAAGGGCGTGACCTTCCTGGACATCATGAAGGCCAACCGGGACAGCGTCGAGCAGGCGCTGACCCTGTAGGAGGGACGGCCGTTGAATCGCTCCGGGGATGGCGCGCTCCTGACGCTCTCGCACGTCTCCATCGCGTACGGCTCCATCGTCGCGGTGGAGGACGTCTCCTTCGACGTCGCCGAGGGGGAGTTCTTCTGTATCGTGGGGGCCAACGGATCGGGGAAGAGCACCCTGATCCGGGGCATCCTGGGCCTGACCCCCCTGGCGGGGGGACGCGTCGCCCTGGAGACGGGCCCCGACGGGGCGGCCTACGTCCCCCAGGTCGAGGGGGCGGACCGCGACTTTCCCGCGACGGTTTGGGAGATCGTGCTGACCGGGACCCAGCGCCGGGGCTGGCGCGCCCCGTTCTACACCCGCGCGGACAGGACGGCCGCGACAGCGGCCCTCTCGGCCTTCGAGATATCGGACCTGGCGGGCCGGCGGATCGGGAAGCTCTCGGGAGGACAGATGCAGCGCGTCCTGCTTGCGCGGGCGATGTGCCGCGGGCCGAAGCTGCTCCTCCTGGACGAGCCCTGCTCGGGGCTGGACGCCGACAGCAGGCGCGGGTTCTACGAACTGCTCGCCCGGCTTAACCGGGAGCGGCGGACGACCATCGTGATGGTCTCCCACGACCTCGACGAGGTCGCCGCGCGTGCGTCGCGCGTCGCGGTCATGGCCCGGCGCCTGCTCTTCGTGGGGACGCCCGATGCCTGGCGCAGCGGGGCCTGGAAGGCCTCCATCCTCGACTCCGGCATCCTCGACTCCGGCATCCTCGATCCCGAGGGCGTGCCGGTCCTCACGGAGGTGTCGGCATGACGTTTCAAGAGGTCTGGGAGGTCCTGTCCTATCCCTTCGTCACGCGGGCGCTGATCGTCGGCGTGATGGTATCGCTGTGCGCCTCCATCCTCGGCGTGATCCTGGTCCTGAAACGCTATTCCCTGATCGGCCACGGGCTCTCCGAGGTGGGGTTCGCGGCGCTCTCCGTGGCCCTGGCCTTCAACCTGCCGCCGCTCTACGTGTCGACGCCGCTGGTCATCGCAGCGTCGTTCGTCATCATGTTCGTCAGCCAGCGCAGGAGGGTCGGCGGCGACGTGGCCATCGGCATCGCGGCCTCGGCCGCCCTGGCCTTCGGCGTCCTCGTCACGGCGCTGACGCGCGGGATGAACCTCGACGTGTGCAGCTACATGTTCGGCAGCATCCTGGCGATGACAAACGAGGACGTCGTCCTCTCCGTCGCCCTCTCGCTCTTCGTCACGGGCCTGTTCA